>JASIJX010000144.1 GCA_030049955.1 Acidobacteriaceae bacterium | reverse complement strand
CGCGGCCCAAGGGGCTGCGAAGCTCCGGCTATCCGCTCGCCGATAATTTTTCCCGCAACGCGGAACCCGATTCCCACAGTCCGGCCAATGGTCTTTGACTTCATTGTTATGATGCTAACAGCGTTCCGCTTTTCAGCGCTTGCGCAGCTTCCGATTGTATTCTTCCAGCATCGGAAGTAAGTTAGGATTGCTTGCCGCGTGTAAAGCACGCGCTGGGCTGCTCCTGGAGGTGACCGTGACATCCCGCCTGCGCGAACTGATTCAGCAATTGGGTGAAGCAATCCACGAGTCGGTCATCGAGAGCGAGCAGATCGCCGGCGTGGTGCAGGATATCCGCAAGCACGGTTTCGATGTGTTGCTGATGCTGGAAGCAACGATCGGACTGAATGAGGTGTCACAGCCGACCGAAACGGATGATGAAGGCGCAGAGGGCCGTCCGGCAGGCGAGTTCACGCAGAACGACCTGCATTTCCTGCGTTCGCTGCGCATCTCAATCGAGGGCGAGAACGACGAGGAAGATCAAAGCCCGCAAGACTAGCCGCTCCTGACCTGCCGATTCGCCACACCGGACACGGTTCTCACTCCGCATGATTGTTCGCTGCGCCGCTGGCGCTCAACTCTCCGCCGCAACGAGGGCAGGGATCTTAGGTGCTTGTGTCGCGCCCTGCGGAGGCTCCTCGGCATCTATTTGATTCTTCGGCAAATTCGATTTCGTTGTTATGGAACCTCCGCAGAGTCAAAGGCATCCAATGAGGTTACACATTCTGGCGAGCGGCACGTTCTACAAAATATATCTCGCTCGAGAAATGTCCGGGGAGATCTGAGACGACAGGAGGAATCATGCAGCTTGGTCTGATTGGGCTGGGCAGGATGGGCGGCAATATGGCGGAACGGTTGCGGCTGGGCGGCCACCAGGTGGTCGGCTTCGACTTCAACCCTGACGCAGTGGCACGGCTGACGAAATCGGGCAATGTGGGTGTCAGCTCTCTCGAAGATCTGGTCCGAAACTTGAAGGGCAGAAAGGCGATCTGGATCATGGTGCCGCAGGGTAAGCCGGTAGACGATACCATCGAGACGCTCGAAGCGCTGATCAGTCCCGGAGACATCTTGATCGACGGCGGCAATTCGTATTACAAGGATTCGGTGCGGCGGCACCAGGAGATCACGGCAAAGGGATTTCAGTTCGTGGATGTGGGCACGTCGGGCGGCGTTTGGGGACTGAAAGAGGGCTACAGCATGATGGTGGGGGGAGATAAGGATCCGGTGGATTATCTGCGGCCCATCTTCGAAACCCTCGCACCGGGCAAAGACAAGGGGTGGGGACATGTGGGTCCGGCAGGGTCAGGTCATTTCGTGAAGATGGTGCACAATGGCATCGAGTACGGCATGATGCAGGCCTATGCCGAGGGGTTCACGGTGATGGAAAAGAAAGAGGAGTTCCATCTGGACCTGCCGCAGATTGCCGAAGTCTGGCGTTATGGCAGCGTGATCCGGAGCTGGCTGCTCGACTTGACGGCCGACGCGCTTGAGGGAAATCCGACGCTGGACGGACTGCAAGCGTATGTGGCGGACTCGGGCGAGGGACGGTGGACGGTCTTCGAAGCGTTCGACCTGAACGTGTCGGCGCCGATCATTACGGAGTCGGTGATCCGTCGTATCCGCTCGCGCGAGGAGAACAACTTCACCGATCGCATGCTGGCCATTATGCGGAAGGAATTTGGCGGGCATGCAGTGAAAGAATAGTGATCTGCGGTCAATCGGGATCAACGTTCCGATGGCGCGGGTGAATACACTGTGGACCTGGAATTGCGACCAGGAACTGTGAACTAAAAAGTAGCGATGCAGGGGGAAGGTATGGCGACGATGCAGATGACGGTGCGGCCGGAAGACCTTTCGGGGGTGCAGAAGGGAAATGAGCGGGTTCCGGAACCAACGGTGATGGTGATCTTTGGGGCTTCCGGCGACTTGACGAAGCGCAAGCTGCTGCCGGCGCTCTTCCATCTGCGGCAGAACAATCTGCTGCCGCGCGAGTTCGTGATCGTGGGCGTGGCGCGACGGCAATTGGGGGATGATTTTGCGCGCGACATGAAGGAAGGAATCATCGAGTTTGGCGGCGCGGACGCCAACGATCCCAAGCTTGACGAGTTCACGAGACACATCAGCTATTTCGCGTTGGACTTTAACGATCCCAAGCACTACGGCGATCTGAAGAAGGAACTCGACCGTATTGACAAGGAGCGTGGTATCGGTGGGGACAGGCTTTTTTACCTGGCGACGGCCCCCGAATACTTTGCCGAGATCATCGAGAACCTGGGCGCGCAAGGGATGGCTCAGCCTGAGCACGGACATGCGGCGGTGGTGATCGAGAAGCCATTCGGGCACGATCTGGAATCGGCGCGCGAGCTGAACCACCAGGTCAACGCAGTCTTCCAGGAGGGCCAGGTTTTCCGCATCGATCACTATCTGGGCAAAGAAACGGTCCAGAACCTGCAGGTCTTCCGATTCGCCAACGGCATCTTCGAGCCGGTGTGGAACAGGAACTTTATCGATCATGTGCAGATCACGGTTGCGGAGACGATCGGCGTCGAAGGCCGCGGGCCGTTTTATGAGAAGGCCGGCGCGCTGCGTGACGTAGTGCAGAACCACATGATGGAGCTGCTGGCGCTGGTTGCAATGGAGCCGCCTTCAAGCTTCGACGCGGAGAGTGTGCGCCGCGAAAAGCTGAAGGTGTGGCAGGCGATTCCGCCAGTGCCGATCCTCAGCACGGTGCGCGGGCAGTACGGGCCGGGTATTGTGAACGGGCAGCGCGTGGTGGGCTACCGCGACGAAGAGCGTGTGAATCCCGAGTCGGGCACGGAAACGTATGCGGCGCTGCGACTGGAGGTTGAAAACTGGCGCTGGGCGGGCGTGCCGTTCTATTTGCGCGCGGGCAAGCGAATGCGTAAGCGTGCGACCGAAATCAGCATCCAGTTCAAGCAGCCGCCGCTGTTGATCTTCAACCGCATGAGGGAATCCAGCGGGCCGTGCAAGGAGATTTTGCCGAACTTGCTGACGATCCGCATCCAGCCGGACGAAGGCATTGCTCTGCGCTTTGGCGCGAAGGTGCCCACAGCTCCAGAGATGACGGTGTGTCCGGTGAATATGGACTTCGATTACGAGTCGGCTTTCGGCAAGTCGAGCGCCAACGGCTACGAGCGTCTGCTGCTGGACGCAATGCTGGGCGACCAGACGCTGTTCTCGCACCGCGACGGCGTGGAGACGACGTGGGCGCTGTATACGCCGATTCTCGAAGCCTGGGCGGCCAAGAAGCCGGAGGTGTTTCCGAACTACTTTGCCGGGACGTGGGGGCCGGAGTGCGGCGACCATCTGCTCGAGAAGGATGGGCGGGCGTGGAGGAATGATTTGGGCAGAAAGGCGTGAGACGCAGGGAACAAGGGAACCAGGGATTCGCGGTAGAATCGCGCCATTTGTGGCTAAAATAACTGCACGAGTAGAGGTAGTCAGTTACTCTCGGATGATCTTCACAAAGATGCCGTCGGGAAGTTCGCCTTCGAGGATGTGGACGACGCCGTTTTTGACGTAGCCTTCGAGGACCTGGCGGGGAGCGTTTGGAGGCGCGCCGGTCTGTCGATCCGCAGCTTTACTGGTGCCGCCAGCCACGCTAACTCCGCCGACCTTCCCCATTCCCTTGTCCATCGCCTCATTCGCCAACCGGTCGGCTTCCTTGTTTCCGCCGCGTAGGGTGTGAGTCATCTCGAAGGCCTCGAGACGGGCGGCGCGACGGCGCGCTTCTTCCCATAGCGGGCGCAGGACGGGGCTGGCCACCTTATAGCGACCCTTCATCTGATTCACCATCAACTCCGAATCGGAGACTACTTTCAGCCGGTGCGCGCCGTTGGCCAGCGCCCACTCGAGCACGGCCAGCAGACCCGAATATTCGGCGAAGTTGTTAGTCTGCATGCCGAGGAACTGGCTAAGGCGGGCAACGGTTTGGCCCTCGGGGTTCTGGACAACGGCGCCATAGCCGGCCGGTCCGGGGTTGCCACGCGAGCCGCCGTCGCACCAGGCGATGAACCAGCCGGCAGAAGGGGCGGAGGTGTCGAAGAGAGATGGGGGCATAAGGTTTTAGTGTAGCGGGCACAAGCGGCGCCGTGGGCTCATCGTTGCGGCAGAGGCTGTCTCATCCTGGGGAAGCAGGCGACAAAAGAGTTTCACGCGATGACAAAATAGTGACAATTTGAGTGGCAGCGCGTCTATGGGCACAGGATCGGGCGGGAGTATTTGGATGGTAACAGACGCGATAAGTCTGCCAATTAAGCCAAATACGGGCGCTTTCGCATGGCCGGGCAGCCGGAGGGTACAATCCTCAGCAGGAATGGCTGTGTCCAGAGCAATGGGCGGGGCGAACCGGCAAAAGGCAGGCCGGGGACAGGAGCGCCTGCAGGAACGCGCCGAAGAGATGGACCTGATCCGCGAGGCGCAGGCCGGCTCGCGGGTCGCGTTTGACGCGCTTGTTCGCCAGTACGAACACCAGGTTCTGCGCCTGGCCCTACATTTGACAGGCTCCGAGCACGATGCCGAGGACATTTATCAGGAAGCCTTCCTGAAGGCCTACCGCTATATCGGCAATTTCCGCTTTGAGTGCTCCTTTTATACCTGGATTTACCGCATCGTTACCAACCTGTGTCTGGACCAGTTGCGGCGCAGGAAGACGCGGCGCGAGGACCACGCAATTGTGGTGGACCGCAGCGGCGATGAGATTGACGTGCTGGCTTCGGTGAGCGACGAGCGATCGTTTTCGAATCCTGCGCGAGAGCTCGACCGCAAGGTGCTCGCCGAGAAAATCCAGGAAGCGCTGGGCAAGCTGACGCCGCGAGAGCGGATGGTCTTCGAGCTGAAGCATTATCAGGGGCTCCGCTTGCGCACGATCGGAGAAATGTTGAACACGACGGAAGAAACCGCCAAGAATACGCTCTTCAGGGCGACGAAAAAACTGCGCGCGCAGTTGGCGGAACTACGGTAACTGTCGGCTCACAGCAAACGGCTGACGGTCTGTTTTATGGAATCCAAAAGCTCATCCGCTTATGAGATGAGCAGTTCGCCGATAGCTGGAGCTGTTGGCTGCTTTTGAGGCTGAAGGACGTACCCATGAATTGCGAAGTGGCACATGAGAGGATTGTGACAGCGGCTTACGGCGAACTGCCGGACGAGCAGGCGCATGAGCTGGAGCAGCACACCGAGGATTGCGCGGATTGCCGTGCGGAGCGCGAGCAGGTGGCGGCGCTGCAGGTGCTCGCCGCAGCGTTGCCAGTGGAGGAGCCGGACGCAAATCTGATTGCTCGGGCGCGGCTGCGGCTGGATGAGGCGCTGGATGCGCTTCCGCCGCGGCGCTGGTATGAGCGGCTGGCACAGCGCGTGCGCAATGGGTTTGCCGGCATGCGCGCGGCGCCTGTGGCAGCGGCGTTGATGCTGGCAATGGGCGCAGGCGCCGGCGGATTTGGCGGCCACTATTACGCGGTGCGCCATCAGACGTCCCTGGTACAGCCGGCGATGGCAGCGGCACCTGGCGTTCAGCCTGCAGGTCAGGCGCAGACGGGACCAGAGATTGCGGCAGAGATTCCGGCAGACATTTCCGATGTGGCCAGCGTTTCGAATGTAGCGCGTCATCCGAACAGCGAGATTGTGGACGTAAGCTACAACCAGCTTGTACCGCGGCGCGTGACCGGGTCGCTTGACGATCCTGGAATCCGGCAATTGCTGATGGTGGCTAGTCAGAATCCGGCGTCGGCGCGTGTGCGTGCGGACTCGGTGAGCCTGCTGGCCGCAGAATGCCTGAGAGGACATAGCTGCCAGCCTTCTGGGATTCGCGATGCGTTGATCGTTGCGCTGCGCTATGACGAAAGCCCGGCGGTGCGCGAGAAGGCGCTGGAAGGATTGGAGCCGTATGTGGCCCAGGATGTGCGTGTGCGCAACGCCGTGCTCGAAGCGGTGATGAACGATACCGATCCCGAGATTCGCACGGCCAGCATCAATCTTCTGGAACCGGTTGAAGCCGATACAAGCGTACGCCAGGTGCTGTATTCGGTTTCCAACTCGGATGCGAACCCTCAGATTCGCGATGTATCACGGCAGATTTTGAGTCAGGTCCCGGAGATTCAGTAGGCAGGGAAAGAGCAAGATCCGGTGGGAGGAACGCGGGGAAGATAAAAAGAAGATCCCGCGCCAGCCGGAGAAAAATGATTCTGGAGTAGATGCAATGAGGTATTTTTCGAGGCCGCCTGGGTTTCTTCCTTCCTTGGTTGCGCTGTTGGGATGCATGGTTTGGCTGGCGATGACGCCGGCTGCAGCCCGCGGGCAAGCGCAGCAGCTTACTCCCGTTTTCGAAGAGCAGAGCACGCAGGCTTCTGCGCAGGCGCCTGGTTACCTGGGCGTAGATACCGCGGATGTGGATGCCGACAAGGTGCAGGTGCTCAAAGTGAAGGACACGCACGGTGCGGTGATCACGCTCATCGATCACGATGCGCCGGCCGGGCAGATCGGGCTGAAAGTTGACGATGTCGTGCTTCAACTGAACGGGCAGAACGTGGAAAACGCCGAGCAGTTTCGGCGCATGTTGAAGGAGATGCCGGCGGGCCGAAAGGTGACGCTCGAGATCAGCCGCGACGGCAGCCTGCAGACCGTGACCGTGGAGCTGGTGGATCGCAAGCTGATGGAAAAGAATGTGTGGAACAAACTGGGCTCGTCCGGCGATGTACAGGAGATGGGGATTCTCTCCGGAGATTCGATGCCCAGCGGGTTCCATTTCCCCTCGTTCGGAAGCACGCTCAAGGTGGGCGCGCTGGTTGAGCCGCTGACCACGCAGATGGCCGCGCACCTGGGTGTGGAAAGCGGCCTGATGGTGAAGCAGGTGGCGCGCAAGAGTGCTGCGGAGACAGCCGGGTTGCGGGCCTTCGACGTGATTCTCAAGGTTGGTTCGGATCCGATTTCGACTTCGGCGGATTGGAACCGTGCGCTGCGCTCTAACCAGGGCAAGCCGGTACAGGTAACGATCCTGCGCGACAAGAAGCAGCAGACACTTACACTCGAGGTGAACTCCAAGCACACGCGCGGCGCGCTGGAGCATGAGGATTTTTTGCGGGAGCAGATGGAAGTATTGAGCGCCCGCGCGGAGGGGAGACTGGTTTAGTTGCACGGTTCAGAAAGAGTCGAAGTTCTGTTTGGGCGCTGCCGAATTCAGGCAGCGCTTTTTATTTTTGTGTTTCCACTCTCTGCGCCACGCCCGACTGCGAGGCAGCGGTAGCTTGCTGGCGATATGTTGCCCACTCTGTAAGGCACTTGTTCACTGCTCCATGGAGTTCGAGATAGAGCTCCCGCTCCTGCGCGGTGGGAGCGTTGTAGCCGGAGCGCACGGCGGCCAGATCACTGACGAGCGCAGACTCGGCGCGCGTGAGGCCCATGTTGCCGGATGAGTTCGGATCACCGTTGAGGATCCGCAAGAGTTCGGGCGGCTCAGACTGCGCGGGGCCGCTCTCGCGAACTCCGCTCTCCTGAACTCGTCCTTCTTGAACTCGGTTCTCCTGGCCAGCGAGTCTGAGCCGTGCAGCATTGGCTTCCATACGTTGCCGGCGTCGGGCGAGAACCAGATGCCGTCGACAGCGCCGATGTAGAAGACCGGGCTCGAGCCGCCGACGCCTCCCACCGCTACGGTGCGACCGGCGCGAAATGGGCCGATGTTGCGCCACGTGAGGCGGTTGAAGAGGGCGGGTGAAACGGACGGTGCGGCAGTTTGAGCGATGGTTTGGGCGGTAGTTTGGGCGGGGAGCGGCGCGGCGATTGCGCAGAGGGCGAGGCTGGCTAAGGCGAGGTTAGCTATCTGGATAAGCTTCCTGTTCATGGACGCTGCTCCGAAACGTGCAGGTTGACTGTGAAAGAAAGCACCTGGGCGAAGCGAAATAGCGCGATTATTTGCAAATTTTGAATGGCTACGGACTTTTTTAATTTTGAGCGCCAGACGGCATCTGTCTGCGGCGCTATGCCAACGCGGTCATTCCCCTCTTGCGCAGTGCCGGAGGGCCTCGCGGTCAGTTCTGTCGCGCATCCACCCGGTTCCCCCCACCCCCATCCCTGAGCGAATCTATCTGATTCCATTTGGTTTGCGAGCGGGACGCGGCCGTATCTATCTGGGCCCCAAGGACTTGTTAACAGCTATTCTGGAATCAATAACTTATGGATGGTTTTTCGGTTCCGGCCCTTGAACCGTGTCTCTGATTTCTCTGATTTCAAGGATAGCGATTCGGGAGAAATAATCTGCAATATTTGGCTGCGGTGCAGTGGATTGAAACAAAAGAGCTTATCGGCTGGCTCTGAACTGGGAGGGATTGACATTACCTTTCACCTCGCCGGTGGATTCCATCGTCAGAAGCTTACCTTTGTGGAGAACTGCATCTGGCGGGCGGGAAGCTGGGACGTAATGCCGGGCAAAGGCGCGCCGAAACCGGGAGCCGGCGTGCTGCCGTTGCCGTAAGTACCGTTGTAGCCGACGAAATTCCGGTGGTTGAGCGCGTTGAAGGCTTCTGCGCGAAGGTCGATCACGATGGCTTCATGCGCGAGTGGAAAGCTGCGACTGAGGAATGGATCGACGGAGTAAATGGGCCAGCCGCGGCCAGCGTTGCGGCCGATGACGGCTCCGTTGATGACGGGGCGGTCGGTGGTGGCGCCGGTATCGCCACTGTTCGTTGTGCCGGTGACGTAGTTGAACGGCAAGCCGCCCGCGAGCGTGGTGATCCCGCCGGCATTGACGCGAAATGGCGCGAGCCACACGCCGCTCAACACCGCGCGGTTGCGCTGGTCGTAGATGGCCGGGCCGTACTCCTGGTGGCCGGTGATGTTTGGATCGTTCGGATTCTGGCTGGTGGTGTCGGGGTCTACGTTATCGAGCGTGTGCGACCAGGTATAGCTGGCGAGCATGCTGAAGTTGTGCGCGAAGGCATGGCTTAGATTCACGTCGAGCGCGTTGTAGTGCAGATAGCCGTCGTGCACATCGGTTTGGATGACACTGTAAGGCGGCTGCGGATAACTGGCTGCCGGGCTGGCTTCGCATGTCATCCCTTTTTGCTCGTACCACCAGATCCAGTAAGGTCGCTCGCAATTGGCCATGCCTGCGCTGCGGCTCTGGTTGGGCTGCGTACGGATGTAAGGTGCGGGTGCGTCCACGTCGAGCGGACGCGAGATGCGCAGCGTGTGCGTGCCCACGTAATCGAGGCTGAGGATCCATTCGGGCGCGAGGCGCGTTTCGAGACTGGCCGTGTACTGCTCGGAGTACGGATTCAGATTGGCGGTGGGGTAGCCGTTGAGCACCGAGGACGGGAACCACTGGTTGAGAAACGCTGGCTGGCCGGGGCGCACATAGAGGCTGCGGATGGGCGCGACCGCTCCTGCAGGAAATGCAGGCAGCGGCGCGGCCGCGATGCTTGATGGAAATCCAACCTGGCCGGGAGTGGCGGTGTAATTGAACACGCCTGTCGGCTCGCCGAGCGCGTAGCTGGCGACGGAGTTGTCGACGATCTGCGAATAGTAGATGCCGAAGCCGCCGCGCAGCACGATCGATCCATCGCCATTCGCATCGAGCACGAAACCAGCACGCGGGGCAAAATCGGCGCGGGCGTCGGTCAGCGTCTGGCGTTCGTAGCGCAAGCCGGCGCTCAGGGCGAGGCGGCGCATGAGGCGGTAATCGTCTTGCACGAAAAGCGCCCAGAGCTGATCGTCGACGGTGTAACTGGCGTTACCGTAGCTCTGCTGGTAGTTCTGCACATTGGCGATGCTGCCAAGATACGCGCTGCTTTCGCAATAGGCCGGCGTACCGGTGCAGGGATTGTAGGTGAATTTCCCGAGAAAGATAGGACCGCCAAACTCCTTGCTGTTGCCGCCGTTGTGCGCAGCCACCACGCTTCCGCCTGCTACCAACTGCTGGGGTCCGCGCATCCAGGAGAGCGTCTCGCTGCCTTCGTATTGGCGGTTCATCAGCAGGGCCGATTGCGACGTACCGGAGGTGAAGGTACCGCAGGCAACGCCGCCGCAAAGCGACGAGATGGGAACCGAAAACTGCGTGCCATAGACGACGGGATCGAATTCGGTGATGGGCGAGGCGAGCTGAACCTGCGCGCGCAGGTTGTTGAGCAGATGCGTGCTGAGCACGGCGGTTTCGCCGAGGTCTGCAGTGTACGTGCGGCGATGGAAGATGCGGGCAACGTTCGGAAGGCTTGAGCCGCCGACAATGCCGTTTGGATTGGTGTCAGTGAAGTTGTCGAAGTTGGCGCGCAGGAAAGCATTGTTGTTTGAGTTGAGCTGGCGATCGAGGCGCAGAAAACCGAGCCAGCTGCGGTAATGGCCAACGTAAGAGCCCGGCGATAATGGAACGGTGATGGGCGAGGCTTTCGCCTCGCGATTCCATTCGCCAGCGAGGAAGAAATGTGTGCGCGTTGATGTGCCCAGTGGGCCGGAGGCGGCTAGAGCCGTCTGGCCGAGTACGTCGCTGGTGATTTCATTGCCGCTGGTGGCATTGCCGCTGTTGAAGCCGGCGAGCGAAGCTTCGGTTTCCGCGGGGCGCCAGAGTTCGAGCAGTTCACCATGGTAGTAGGCTGAGCCGCTGCGCGTGACAATGTTGACGACGCTTCCGGTTCCTGCACCATAGGAGGCGGAAAATGCGTTGGTGAGAACTGTCATTTCATCGACGGCCATGAGCGGGATGTTGGTGAAGATGGTCTGCCTGCCCCACATGTCGTCAGCATTGGCGCCGTCCACCTCAAACCACGCCTGCCGGCGGCCGGCGCCGTTGGTGTTGAACAGGTCTTCGTTCATGAAGATATCGCCCTGGCTGATGGCTGGCCGATTCGCCGCATTGAGCAGCGGAAGGTATGTGATGCGGCGATTCGGCAGCGGCGTCTCCTGCATCTGCTGCTGGCTGAGGTAGACGCCCATCTGCGGCTGATCGATGCGGGCGTCGCCGGCGCTGCCTTCGACGCTCACGAATGAAACCTGGCCTGCCACGGCGAGCCTGAATCGAAAGTCGGCCTCGCTGCCGGCGACAAGTTGAACTGCGGATTGCACGACAGTCGCGAAGCCCTGCTTCTCGACCTCGACGCGGTACGCGCCTTCGGCTGGAAGTCCGGCGACAGCGAAGCGGCCGGATGCGTCACTGACAGCGCTGCGCACCAGGCCAGTGGCCTGGTTTTTGGCAGTGATATGTGCGCCCTGAACCGGTGCATCAGAGGGATCGATGACGCTCCCTTGAAGCGTGGCGGTGTCGGGCGTTTGCGCGGAGACGCTAAGAGCCGCTGCGAACAGAGCCAGAAGCAGAGTCAGCAGCGAGCCTCGATGCAGAAAGGGATGCATAAAACCTCGGTGACTATAATGACGTATCAAGTCAAAAGACCGTCTAAAGAAGCTTCTATCGACGGTGCGCGAACCTTGCGACTAAGCGTGGTCAATTAATCCTCATCGCCCATCTCGATCTGATCTTCTACTCCATGGTCAATTTTGAAGGTGTTCAGGCTGATGGGGGCCAGTTGTTCCCGCTGCAACTGCTGATTGAGCGCATGGAGATCGGTTTGTTTCAGCTTCTGCCATTGTTCAAGCAGGCCATCGAGTGGCTGCGAAATGGAATGAGCCGCATCGGTTTGTGCTGCGGTTGGAGCTACATCGGCGTTCTCGATCTCATGCTCGAGCCGCGCGAGTTGAGCGCGGATTGAAGAAATGTTCGGCGGCTCCGGATTCCCGGCGCGCGGACCGGCGAAGCCGCCACGATTCTCGTGCTCTTCACTGGCGATGGCATTCAAGTGGGACTCGAGCGAAGGGGTGGCTGCTGCGACGGCCGGCTCGCCGGCGCGCGCCTTGAGCTGCTCACGCACGACGGCGATCTCGTGCAGGGCTTCGCTCGAGCGAAGAAGGTTGTCATAAATTGACTTTGCCAGATCGAACTGCTCCTCAAGCTCGGCCGTCGGCGTCTTCACGCGCGGGTCGATGACAACTCGTAGCGGTTGCGTGTACATCTCGCCCTGGGCGATGAGCCGCACCGTGTAGTTGCCGGGCATGACCCAGGGGGCAGTGGAAACAGAAGGCGTGTCGTGCGGAATGGCCTGATCTTCATCAGGCCCGGTGGACATGCCGGGCACCTGCGGGTACTGCATATCCCAGAGAAAGCGATGGTGGCCTGGTGCAGAGGAGAGCACGCGCGGCGGCCGCGCCCAGAGCGGCGGGTCGGGATAGCGCGGATCGAGGGGCGGGACGGGATCGTTGCTGTTGAAGCGCGCGATGACTTTGCCGTCCGGGCCGGCGATCTCAAGCGAAACAACGCTCGATTTGCTTGAGCCGGATTTGTTTGGATCGGAGATATTCGGGCCGAGGTAGTAGTCGATCATGGCGCCCGCTGGCGGATTGTCGCCGGTGGCCATCTCTGGCGGCCAGGGTGTGGGTGGGTTCATGCCGTTGCGGATGCGGATTGCGGTTTGCGGCGCGAACAGATGCGCACTTTTGTCAGCCATCTCGGCGGTGATCTGGCGCAGCGGCGTGACGTTATCGAGAATCAGGAATCCGCGGCCGTGCGTGGCGGCGATCAGGTCATCATCCTTCACTTCGAGATCACGCACGGAGCTGGCCGGCATGTTGAGGCGCAGCGACTGCCAGTGATCGCCGTCGTCGAACGAGACATAGACCTGCGTTTCCGTGCCCGCGTACAGCAGGCCCTTGCGCTTGGGATCTTCGCGGATGGCGCTGGTTGCGGCGCCGTCGGGAATGCCGTTGTCGATTTCAGCCCAAGTCTTCCCGCCATCATGCGTGCGGAACAGATGCGGCCGCATATCGTCGAGCCGCATGGTATTGACTGCGGCGTAGGCGGTGGCCGCGTCGAAGTGGCCAGCGTCCATGTTGAAGACCTTCCAGAAGGGCTTCAATTCAGGCGGGGTGACGTTAGTCCAGTGCGTGCCGCCGTCCGTGGTGGTCCAGATGTAGCCGTCATCGGTGCCTGCCCAGATTCGGTTGCCGTCGAGCGGTGAAAGGCCGAGTGCGTAGATGACGCCGCGACGCGTGACGCGGGCGGGCGGCGAGTCCTTATAGGATTCGAGCTCTGCAGGCAAATCAAAGGTCTCGCGGCTCAGGTCAGGACTGACTTGCTTCCAGTTTTTGCCGCCATCCGCAGTGAGCCAGAGTGTGTTGGTTGCGAAGTACAGCTTGTGTGGGTCGACGGGCGAAAACTCGAGCGGCTCGGTGCGCAGGGCGCGGTAGCTGCGCAGTGCGCTCGGCTCCACGTCCTGAATCTGGCCGGTGCGCCGGTCATAGCGCGTCACCTTTCCGCCGTAGACAATGTCGGGATCGAGCGGGTCGGGTGCGGCGTAACCGTACTCTTCAATCCCTGCCGGGTGCCAGTCGTGGAAGGTGATGCGGCCGTCGTCGCTGCGGCTCTGAACGCATGCCGATCCCGAGTCCTGCTGGCCGCCGCAGACGCGGTAGGGAAAAGCGTTGTCTGCCGTGGCGTGGTACATCTGCGCGGTGGCTTGGTTGTACCATTGCGTCCAGCTCTGGCCGCCGTTCTGGGAGATGATTACTCCCTGATCGCTGGCGAGCGCAATTATTTTTGTGTCGTTGGGATTGATCCAGACGTTCTGGTAATCGTCGCCGCCTGGCGAGCCGCGAAATGCCGTCCACGTCCTGCCGGCGTCTGTCGACTTCCATGCAACCACAGTCGCCACGTAGACGGTGTCGGGATCCTTGGGGTCGGCTACCGGAACGGGAACATCGCCGCCGCCAATGCGCGCTTCGGGGCGCGTATCGTTCTCGGGCGTGTGCACCCAGTGGTCGCCGCCGTCGTCAGAGCGATAGATGCCGACGGTTCGATTGACCTGTCCGATGGCGGCGTAGATGCGGCGCGAGTCGGCCGGCGAGATGGATAACTGCACCTGCATGATGTTATCGGGAAGGCCATTGCCGGCGAGCTTCGTCCATGTGTTGCCGCCATCCGTGGAGCGGTAGAGCCCGCCCTCGGCGCCGCCGAACGAACCGTTCTCCCATGGAGCTTCCTGCCGCTGCCACATGCCGGCGAAAACAATCTTTGGATTGTGCGGATCGATCTGTACGTCCGATGCGCCAGTGCGGTCGCTGACGAAGAGCACCCGCTGGAAGGTTTTTCCTCCGTCGAGAGTGCGGTAAAGACCGCGCTCCTCGTTCGGCCCGTAGGGATGGCCTTCGACGGCGACGAAGACGCGGTCAGGATTGGCGGGATCGATGGCGAGTTGGCCGATTTGCTGGCTGTCACGCAGAGCGGACAGGTGCGTCCACGTCTTTCCACCGTTGGTGGACTTGTAGACGCCGTCGCCGGTCGACAGGTCGGGACGCTGCAGGCCTTCGCCGCTGCCCACGTAGATGACGTCAGGGTTGCTCGCAGAGACGGCGATCGAACCGATCGAGCCGGTCGGCTCGCTATCCCAGATGCTGCGCCAGGTTGCGCCCGCGTCAGTGGTCTTCCAGACGCCACCGTTCACCGCGCCGAGATAAAACGTTGCCGGCTCGCTGGGCACGCCCGCCAGCGCGCGGGTGCGGCCGGCGCGCATGGGGCCGATCTCGCGCCAGTGCATATCAGAAAATAGAGCCGGAGAAACTTGAGCGTGCGCAATGCCAAGGCAGAGAACGCACAAGGAGAGCAGAACAGGCTTACGAAGGAGTTGGCATTGAAGCCCGATAGTCATTCGTTTCCTCTCGACATTGTGACGTCGAAACATCGATCCAGCACGGAAATCCAGGACGTTGTCTGCCGTCCGGTGATAGGTGATTCAAGTAATTTATCGCTCCTGCAGCCGGAATTCGAGCGAAATGCGAGCATGGAAGAGCTACAGACTAACGGAAGAAGTGTGGCGTTGCCAAAAGGAAACTTAACATCGAGCGCCTTCGTATAGTGAACAAAGCCAGTGCACAATCAGCGCATCCGTTGGGGTAGGCATCGACCGGAATGGATTCCGAATCATGATCACACTGCTCGATCTTTGCTCGTATCTCGGGCTGGGTGCAGCTGGGGCTGTTGCCGTGAACCTGCTGCTGGGCATGCTCATCGCGCTGCGTTACAGTCCGGTGCGCTATTGGCCGCACCGGCGCGTCAATCTTTTTGCGCTGCACCAGTGGACGGCATATATTGCTGTCTTCCTAGCGCTCACTCACCCTGCGGTGCTGTTGCTGCTGCGCGCGCCGCATTTCAGCCTGTTCGATGTGCTATTGCCAGTCCACTCCTATTTGCAGCCAAAGATCAACCTGGCCGGTGCTGCGGCTTTGTATCTGATTGCGCTGGTCTTCGTATCCTCTCTGTTGCGGAATCATATGAGCCGCGCTGTGTGGCGCAATCTGCATTACCTTGTCTTCCCGGCAGCGGTGCTCTTATTTCTGCACAGCATCCTCACGGATCCCAATCTCAAGGATGGCCATCCGGATCTTCTCGACGGAGGCAAAGTGTTTGTCGAGATTGCTGCGTTGATTGGCCTGGCCGCAGCTGCCGTTCGCATACGGCTGCGCGGCCGTGGGCTGCGCGTCCAACGCCAGGCACGAAGCGAGCGGCCTGCGGCGACAGAGATCGTATAGCTCTTGTATACAAAATAAGAAACTAAAATCCGTATAAAGAAAAAATGGAATTGAATGAATCCCATAACTAAAAGAAATAAAGTAAGATAATATCGTTTTCGAGGGTCACATAAAAAATAGATTGACAAAATTTCAAAAAGATATATAAGTAGCTATCCTTTCTTGCTAACGCCGCACTTTCGGCGACATATCACGCACGCTTCGTGGGACAGCCCGGGCCAGATGCCTTCGGGCCGGGCGAAAAGACAGTTCATCCTGATGATTTTCCTGGAGGGGAACTATGACCGGCCGGTATGTTCGCAGGAGTGTCCTCGTTTCTATCTGGATTGCCGCCCTGTTCTGCGCAGGCACCGCGAATGCACAGACGGGAAACGCCGCTGTTTCGGGTGTGGTGGCCGATAGCGCGGGCGCTATGATCGTGGGCGCCAAGGTGGTACTCAGGAACACGCTCAGCGGCGACGAGTTGAGTGTGGTTACAGGATCGGATGGAAGATATACCTTCCCCACCGTGGCGCCGGGAACTTATTCCATCACTGCGTCGGCGCCCTCGTTTGCGCAAAGGGTAGTCGGTGGAATCGTTCTCGAGCTGGACCAGCATCTGAACGAGCCTCTTACTCTGACGCCCGGCAGCCAGACGCAGACGGTGAGCGTTACTGCGCAAGTGCAGCAGGTAGACACCACGGCATACGACGTGGGCGGCGTGGTGGCGCAGGCGCAGATTGATACCCTACCCATCCAGAACCGGCAATACCTGAACCTAGGCATCCTGGTTCCCGGGACTACGCAGGCCGCGAACCGCACGTTTTACAACAGCGTGCAGGCAGGCAGTGGCGTCTACTTTTACGCGAACGGCTTCTACCTGGATGGCGTGACCAACCAGAACACCGAAGAAGGCGACCCGCGGCAAAACGTTCCCATGGGTGCGGTGGCCGAGTTTAAGACTTATACGTCGTCCCAGCCGATCACGCTTGGCTGGGCGATGGGCGGATTCACCACTGTTGTCACCAAGAGCGGTACCAACCAGATTCACGGCGAAGCCTTCGAGTACTACCGCGACACCGGTATGACCGCTCTCAACCAGTTCCAGGCTGCTGCGGCGGTATCCGAACATACCGGCAATCCGCCGTACACGCGCAATGAGTGGGGCGGTGACATGGGCGGTCCGATTGTCAAGGACAAGATCCATTACTACGGCGCCTACGATGGCACCGAGCAGACCGGATCCTACACCATCTATGTGCCTCAATCAGCCAATTTTGGGTCTACTTGCCCGAGCACAGGGTGTTACACGGCGGCCGGACTGCTGGGCACTTTCTCGGCTCCCTATCACGACCGCCTGGCGACGGGCCGCGTGGACTGGGACATCAAGCCCAACCAGCAGTTCTTTGTGCGCTATGCTCAGGAGTGGAACCTGGAGACCCGCAATGGCTGCAGCGGAGCGACCACGTATGAATGCTACGACGGCCAGATTCCGCGTTGGGCGTATGTGGCAGGCCACACCTGGGAACCGAACTCCCACATGGTCAACGCTGCGCACTTCCAGTACGCATATCTCTCCTATGAGCTTGGCCCTTACGACACGCCAATTCCAACCTCGCCTACGGACATGACTAACCCGTCTTATGCCGCGAATATTACGCCGGGTTACGAGTTCCCGAGCCTCGACTGGGGCCACAATTATGCGGCTGTGGGCATCGAGACGCGGTACGAACTCAATGACACATTCACCATCGTGCATGGGGCGCACCAGATCGCGTTTGGCGGCGACGCCAGCTATCTTGGCTACGTCGATTCCTCGGCCATCAACCTAGGCGGCACATGGTTCTTCAAGCAAGACGAAGCCTTTAACCCCGCCAACACGAGCAACCTCACCAACCCATACGAATTCACGCAGAGCGCGGTGGGACTGATCTACTACCTGCCCTCGACCCAGCAGGCATACTTTATCGGCGATACGTGGAAGATGAAGCCGAATCTTACCGTGGACTACGGCGTGCGCTGGGAGATGCAGGATGGCGCGTCTTTTCTAAACCACTACACGCCGAATCCCAACAAGCCCGCAATCCCCTACGAGGGCAACCCGCACACGCGCGGCGACCACCGCAACTTTGCACCCCGTATTGGCTTTTCGTGGGACCCGTTCAGCAAGGGCAGAGACGTGATCCGCGGCGGCGCGGGTATCTACTATAACTTCATTGAAACGGAGTTGATGGAAGCCGAGGATCTGAATTTTGTAGCTTGTCCTATTACGCTGGTTGCCACTGCAAGCTCCCCGCTGTCCTACCCTACTCCGTATCCCGGGTATCCCAGCAGTCCGAGCGGGTACTGCTCTACAGCGCCGCCGAATGTCACCATTATTTCTCCGAATATGAGGAATCCGTACCAGTACCAATTCACGCTTGGTTACTCGCATCAGTTCACCTCGAATCTTTCCTTGTCCGTCGACGGAGTCTATGCTCGCGGTCTGCGCGATTACAAGACCTATGACAGGAACTATCCGTTGACCAATGGAGTTCCAATTATCGGCGGGACGCGTCCTTACTCCAACTTCACGCAAGTCAACCAGATCACTCCGGCCGGGTCGAGCGAATACAAGGCAATGTACGTCAAGCTCGACCGGCGCCTGACCGGCCGGTATATGTACACGCTCTCGTATGCGTTGGAGAGCGCAATGGACAATAACCCACACTCGGCGCCGTATAACTACGCCGACCTTTCCGAAGACTGGGGCACGGCCAGCTACGACCAGCGCCAGAATATCGTGGGCAGCTTGTCCTATATGGGGCCCTGGCACATCCTGGTGGGCGGCATCCTCACCTACCGCAGCGCGCTGCCGTTCACCACGACCACCACAGTGACCACCTGCGCGGCGCCCGCCGGCACCGAGGCGCTACCTACTGCCTGCAACGGGGTCGTGGGCGGAGGCGTTTTGCCGCCCTCTGCGCTGAACGCAAACGGAACCGCGCAGTTAGTTCCTGGAACCAAGCGTAATCAGGGCCAGCATGGTTACAACTATGCCGCCCTCAACACTTACCGCTCGGAGTTGACCGGCTATAACCTGCCTACTGTCGGCCCCGGTTCGGTGGACTCGCAGAACTATCTTGATTTCGATTTGCGCTTGTCGAAATCGGTCCTTCACCACGAGTCCATGGATCTGCAGGTGTTTGGACAAGCCTTCAACTTGTTCGGCCGCGAGAACTTTACGTCTCTCACGACCAATCCCACACTGGCTTCGTTCGGCCTGGCAACCGCAGCCAGTACTGTCCAGCCTATACAAGACGTGCAGATTGGCGAACTGGGCGCCAAATTCACCTTCTAGCCAAATTCGAATGTGCAGCACTGAACAGGCCCGGAATTGAGTCCGGGCCACACTTAAGCGCGAGCAAAGGAATTCGGTATGAGAATCGTTACTGGAGTCGTGGCCCTTTTCATGTTGGGGGGCGCCAACCTAATTGCACAGACGGCCGACGCCGCAAAGGTGACCGCGTACTTGAATAGTCTGCCTGCGGCCAATCTGCCGGCGTTCGATGAGGCCAGACAGGAGATGCTGGCTACCTCCGCGATTCTGTGCATGGACCATCCGCAGGAAGCGCCTATTAACCGGAACAACTATCTATGGCAGTACGACAAATCGCCGCAGATTCTCGAGGCGTACGACCACAACCGCGCTTTTTTTGGATGCGGGAGCTGGCACGATGCCGTGGCGTCAGTGTGGATGCTGATGTCAACGCTCAACCAGGACCGTAAGATCGCTGTTGCCTCCGACATCAAGGACATCGCCACCACGCACTTCCGCAAAACCAACATGGATGGCGAGCTGGCGTATTTCCAAAACGAGCGGCCGCGGCCCGGCGGGTTTAATTTTGAGCGGCCCTATGGCTATGCCTGGCTGATCAAGCTCTACGGCGAAAGCAAGGGAGGCTTTTCGCCGGACGACACTAAGATGGCAGCGGCGCTGGCGCCACTGGCCAAGTGGATGAGCGAGCGGCTGGTCTTCTATCTTTACGATCTGAAGTTCCCCTACCGCTCCGGCGTGGAGACCAATACGGCGTGGACGATGAGCCTGATCCTGGACGGCACGACGCTCTCCGACGATACGACACTGAAGACAGCGGTTCAGAACAACGCTATTCGGCTCTTCAGCAAGGACAAAGATTGCGCGACAAACTATGAACCGCAAAACACAGACTTGATTTCGTCGTGCCTGAGCGAAGCGGCGCTGATGGGGCGGGTGATGGATCAGGCGGCCTATCTCAAGTGGCTCGACGCCTATCTTCCTCCCGTCTACTCCGACGTATTCCAGGGCTATGCAAAGCCGGTCGATATCAGCCACTCGAACATAACCGGTCCGGATGCGCAGCTGCAGCAGATGGCGCAGGCGCACCTGGTGGCGCTCGAATTCCAGCGTGCTACCAGTATGCTGACGATTTCCTACGCATTGCCGAAGGACGATCCGCGCGTTCCGGTTCTGCGCCGTCTGGCTGCAATGAACGCCAACTGGGGCTACGCGAACATCTCAGTTGGCGGCTACGAGGGCCAGCATCTATTGGGAACCTATGCCATGCTCTATGAAAACGCCGCCAAAGGCCCGGCGCCGACTGCCGCGCCGGAAAAACCGAAGGGCAGGGAAGGCTACAGCGGCGAAGAGCAAGCCGAAAACACGCAGCAGTAACCTGTGAGGGTGAATAGCGATGAATCGTATCAGCGAAAAGCATTGTCAACAGTGCCGTGTTGGATTGGCGGCCGTTGCTCTGGCTCTGGGCAGCGCCGTTGCGGCAAAGCCAGCGTCTGCGCAGGCGCAAGGATCTGACGTCGCCCAGGTGGTTGCGTATGTGAAGTCGCTCGGCGTGGTGAGTCCGCCGGCGTATACGGAGCCCGCGCGGCTGGCGCTTGCAGCTGATCCGCTGGGGTGTGAAGAGCATCCGCATGCTCCCGGACCGGGTGGTTTGGGCGAGGCGCGGTCTGCCGCATACCTTTGGCAGCGCGACGGCTCTCCGCAGATTCCGGCCGACTACGACCGCCATCGCGCCTTCTACGGCTGCCTGGACTGGCACTCGAGTGTGAATTCAACCTGGATGATGGTGTCGCTGATCAAGAGCGATGCCACGATCGGCGTGGCCCCGGCCATTCGCCAGGAGCTGAATTATCACATCCAGAAAGAGAACATTGATGGCGAGATGGATTACTTTACGCATCTGGCTGGCGTGGGCGCCGATTTCGAGAAGCCGTACGGGTATGCGTGGCTGCTCAAGCTCTATGGCGAACTCAAGTCCTGGGATGATCCAGATGGCCGTCGTGCCGCCGCCGTGCTGGAGCCGATGGCCACATGGTTTGCTAAGGCCTTCGAGGATTATCTGAACACGTTGAACTATCCGATCCGCGTGGGACTGCATCCGAATACGGCTTTGGACATGGGGTTTGTTCTGGATTATGTGGCAAACACGCACGACCAGGTGATGGAGGAGACCATCCGGAAAAACGCAATGCGGTTGTTCGGAAATGACAAGCATTGCCCGACCGCCGCCGAGCCGGTGTTTGGCGATTTTGCTTCGCCTTGCCTGGCGGAAGCCGCTGTGATGGGTCGCGTCCTGGGCCCGCAGGACTATGCCAAGTGGCTCACCGATTTTCTACCGCCAGTCTATTCGCAGGATTTTGCTCTGTATGGCAAGGACATTGATGCTGTGCACGGCAACAATCGCGACACGACGGGCACCGACGAAGAGGGCCTGCCGAATGCGCACCTGATCGGGCTTAACTTTCAGCGTGCTGCCGACCTGATGTGGATCGCGAGGAGCCTGCCTGCGAGCGATCCACGCGCCGAAGCTTACCGCAAGCTGGCCGATATCAATGGCAAACAGGGGTACAGCAAGATCGGGTTAGGAGGTTACCTTGGCACGCACTGGCTGGCAACCTATGCCCTGATGTATGAAAATCTGGTGGAGACCGGCAGCCAGCAGAACGCGCCATCATCGCAGAAAGTGGTGGCTTCCCGCTGAAGACTCCGGATTGCAAATAGCTTGCCCACGCCACCGAAAGGTAAATTTATAGCTGCAGAATTTCACCCGGGATCCTCGTTTGCTTCCGGGTCTTGCCGAGGGAAACATGACCGAGTCGTCGAGGATTTACCGGGAATTAAAAGAAGATATTGTGACCTGCATTCTGCAGCCGGGATTATCTATTTCGGAACAGGAGATGTGCAAGCGGTATAAAGCAAGCCGCACGCCGGTGCGGGAAGCGTGCCGCAGATTATGCGGCGAATCGCTCATGCAGATGATTCCATTCCGCGGCTACAGCATTCCGCCGCTGACGATTGAAGAGTACCGGAACCTGAACGAATTGCAGGCGGTGGTTGAGCCTGCGGTTGCTGCCCTGGCGGCACAGAGGGCAACGGAAGTTCAGGTCAGGGAAATCGAATCGTGGGCAGGTTACGAGTACCACGACGGGCAAAAAAACAGCTACTACAACTTTCTGGAGTGGAACCGGAATTTTCATATCAGTATCGCCGGCGCCTCGCGCAACGACGCGTTTCTCGAGGTCGTTCGAAACGTGCAAACCCGGCTGATGCGGTATTACTACCTGGTGATCGTGATGGATAGTTACGGTCACCAGCTTGTTGAGGAGCACCAGAACCTGGTGCGCGCCATCAAGGCCGGAAACCCGGAGATGGCCAGGCAGCACGCAATCGAGCACCTGGTGAATACTAACCGCCGCAGCGCCGATATCGATCTGCGGTCGGCGAACTACTCCGCCGCGGCAATGCTGTCGCCCGAGTCGAAGGCATTAGCGGAAGCAATGACGCGGATGGCGCGGGCCAAGAAGCATCGCGCGGGCCGACGGCGGCGGACGCTATTCAGCCGGTAGTACATAGTTTCTGGATCTATCCTGCTGTTGGACGAACAGAAAAGGCGGTTGTAGTCACGCATGCGCATTGCTATTGATACGGGCGGCACATTTACCGATTGCGTGTATCTGAAAGATGGGAAGCTGGTCGTCCTCAAGGTTTTTTCCACACCGCACGATCCCAGCGAGGCGGTGTTGAACGGGCTCGAGCAGATTGTTGCGGGTCCGGAATTGGTAGTGCGGCATGGGACTACTGTTGGAACTAACACTATGCTGCAGCGCCGCGGCGCGCGCGTCGCGTTTGTGACTACCAAGGGATTTGAAGATACGATATCGATCGGGCGGCAGGCGCGGCCCAAGCTCTATGACTGGTTTCAGCCACCGCCGGAGTGCCTGGTACCGGAGGGGCTGCGATTCGGAATCGCTGAGCGGACGAGTCCTGAGTGCGAGCGGCTCGTAAAAGTAAATCCAGAGGACATGAAGGAACTGGTGAAGCGGATTCGTGAGTCGGGCGTGCAGGCGGTCGCTATCTCTCTTCTGTTTTCCTTCGCCAATCCGCAGAATGAAGCTGAAGTGGCTGCAGGGCTGGAAGAGCTTGGCCTGCCGCTTTCTGTTTCGCACCGCATCCTGCCTGAGTTTCGCGAGTACGAGCGCGGATCGACCGTGGTGGCGAATGCCTATCTTGCGCCGATCGTGGGAACTTACCTGGATCATCTGGCCACGCGCCTTGAAGAGCGGTACAAGAATTCGCGGCTCGAAGTGATGCAGTCTTCGGGAGGAAGCATTTCGGCGCGAATTGCTTCGACCGAGCCGGTAAGGACGGTGCTTTCCGGACCCGCCGGCGGTGTGGTGGGCGCTTTCAAGCTGGCGTCGATGGCGGGATTCGACCGGATTATCGGATTCGACATGGGGGGCACTTCGACCGATGTGTGCCTGGTGGACGAAACCGCGGGCGGGCTGCACATCAGCAATGAGTCGCTGGTAGCCGGAGTTCCCATCGGCATTCCGATGCTCGACATCCATACGGCTGGCGCGGGTGGCGGCTCAATTGCGCGATTTGACGCCGGCGGAATGCTGCGCGTGGGGCCAGAGTCGGCGGGATCGATGCCAGGGCCGGTCTGCTTCGGGCGCGGCGAACTGCCAACGGTCACGGACGCGAATCTCATTCTGGGCCGGCTCGATCCAGAGAGTTTTCTGGGCGGGGCGGTGAAGCTCGACGTGGCGCGCACGCGTATGTTCATGGAAAGGGCCAGGGGATCAATCGCAAGCGTGGAGGATTTTGCTGCCGGGATTCTGCAGGTCATCGAAACATCCATGGCCAAGGCGATTCGCGTGATCTCGGTGGAGCGCGGATACGATCCGCGCGACTTTACGCTGGTGGCTTTCGGCGGCGGAGGTCCGGTGCACGCGTGCCAGTTGGCGCACGCGTTGCGCGTGCCGCGCGTGCTGGTGCCGGCGCTGCCGGGCGCGCTTTCCGCGGTGGGCATTTTGCTTGCAGATACCATGCGCGAATACTCCAGAACGGTAATGCTGCCGCTGGGTGCGCCGCTTGATGCCATCTACGAGGAGATGGAAGCGGTGGGCCGCGAGGATTTCAAGGCCGAAGGGCTTGACGGCATTTCGTACCGCTCGGCGGATTTGCGTTACAAGGGACAGGGTTACGAGCTGAATGTTCCGTTTGAGCCGGAGATGGCAGCGCAGTTCCACGCGCTGCATCAACGCCGTTACGGCTTCCAGAGCGATTCGAGGCAAATCGAAGTTGTGAATCTGCGCGTGCGAATGGTCGCGCCGGCTGAAAAATTTGAGCAGGTGCGGCAGCCGCTGACGGATGGTGACGGAGCCCAGGCGCTGACGGGCAGCCGCAGTGTTTACTTCGACGGCGAATTTCACCAGACACGGATATACAACCGCGACCTGCTGCGGCCAGGCGATGGATTTCGCGGTCCGGCGATTGTGACCGAATACAGCTCGGCAACGATTCTTCCTCCTGGCGATGTGCTGCGCGTAGACGGGCTGGGCAACTTAGTGATCGACTTAGTGACTGAGGTGCACTGATGGAGAGCCTGCTGACGGAATCGGCAAATCAGGTCAGCAATCCGATTGAGCTGGCTCTGTTTCAGAGCAGCATTCACTCCATTGCCGAAGAGATGGGTGCGGCGCTGCGCCGCACTTCGATATCGCCGAACATCAAAGAGCGGCGGGATTACTCCTGCGCGCTGTTCGACGGCAGCGAGCGGGTGATTGCCATGGGCGACCACATGCCGGTGCACCTTGGCGCGATGCCGATGTCAGTAAGCGCGGTAGTGCGCAATCTGCACATGGAAGACGGCGACATCGCCATCCTGAACGATCCTTATGCCGGCGGCACGCATTTGCCCGACATTACGTTGGTTCTGCCGGTGTTCATCGGCAATGAATCCAAGCCTTCCTTCTATACTGCTTCGCGCGCGCACCATGCCGATGTGGGCGGAATGTACGCGGGCTCGATGGGCCCGGCGCGCGAGATCTATCAGGAAGGCATTCGCATTCCGCCCATTCACCTGGTGCGCAAGGGTGAGATGGAACGGGGCGTGCTGGCGATGCTGCTGGCCAACGTGCGCACGCCGGAGGAGCGCGAGGGCGACCTGGCGGCGCAGATTGGCGCATGCCGTGTGGGCGAAAGGCGGATCAGGGAGGTCGTCGCCAAATATGGCCCGGAAAAAGTGAGGGCGCTGACGGGCGATCTCATCGCGTATTCCGAACGGCTTATCCGTGCGGAGTTGCGCAAGATGCCTGCGGGCACTTTCACGGCAGAGGACTTTCTGGACGACGATGGCGTGACGAGCGACCCCATTCGCATTGCTGTTGCGATTACATTTGATTCCGGCGCAGGCACGGCGGTGGTGGACTTCACCGGCTCGTCGCCACAGGTGCAAGGCAGCGTGAATGCGGTTTATCCGATCACTTACTCGGCGACTTACTATGTGCTGCGCTGTCTGCTCGAAGACGACACGCCGGCGACGGCCGGATTGATGAACCCGGTGACGCTGATCGCGCCCGAGGGGACGATTGTGAATGCGAAGCTTCCGGCTCCGGTGGCCGGCGGCAACGTGGAAGCGAGCCAGCGAATTACCGATACCCTGATGCGGGCGCTGGCTAAAGCTGCGCCCGATCGTGTGCCTGCGGCGAGTTATGGGACGATGAGCAATTTGACGGTGGGAGGTTTCGATCATCGCACTGGCGCTCCTTTTACGTACTACGAAACCACGGCCGGCGGTATGGGCGCGCGGCCGGGGATGGACGGAATCGATGGCGTGCACTGCAACATGACGAACTCACTGAACACGCCGATTGAGGCGCTTGAGTATGCCTATCCTTTTCGCGTACGCCACTACGGTTATCGCCGCGGATCGGGAGGCAAGGGGAAATTCCGCGGTGGTAACGGGCTGGTGCGGGAGATCGAACTGCTGGCGCCGGCGCAGGTTACATTCCTGTGCGACCGTCGAAAGTTTGCGCCGTACGGGCTGGCCGGCGGCGAGGACGGCCAAAAAGGATGCGACACGTTGCGCACGCACGATGGCGAGACCGCGGCGCTGGCCGGCAAGGGAACGCATTACGTGGAAGCGCATGATGTGATCCGGATCGAGACTCCGGGCGGAGGCGGGTGGGGAAGCACCTCGTAGCGGATTTTGGTTTGACGGGCCGGTGAATGACATCTGCGATCGCTCGGCACAGATCCGCCTGGAAGGGTCCGCCTGGCCCCGGGGCCCCACCCCCTCATCTGAGGGGATTTATCTGATTCTTTGGGGGTTATGGTGATGCGCCCGCCGTATATATCTGTCCCGCAAGATGTTGTTATCAGCTGTTTTGGAATCAAGAGTTTACGGCCCTATCCATTGGCTCCGGGACAAAACCCCCAAGGAGGGCCTGTCGCTGCTGAGCGGACCGCTCAACGATTTTTAGTGTAGGTGAACGGCAGGCAATTTCCGGCAATCTTGTGCAGAGAAATATGTGCTTTATTTTCATGAATCTACGGTGTGCATGGCGGAGACTCGGGGTTGACTCAGTTGCCGCGAATTGCTTTATGCCGGTGGTGTGAAGGAGCAGTGCATGCAATCGGAGTTGAAAGCACCGACGCAGCAGCCTGATGACCTCGCCGGTCGCGGCGTGGAGCAGGAGCGCGGTAGCTGGATTGCGCAGCTTGATCAGGGCGAGCGCACGACGCTGATTGCCACTTTCTCCGGCTGGATGCTCGATGGAATGGACGTGATGGTCTATAGCTTCGTGCTGCCATCGCTCATTCTGCTGTGGCACATCAGCAAGGGGCAGGCCGGATTGCTGGGGACTTCGGCGCTGCTCTTATCGTCGCTGGGCGGCTGGCTCGCCGGGCTTGCGGCCGATCGCTGGGGGCGGGTGAGGGTGCTCAAGTGGACGATTGTCTGGTTTGCCGTCTTCACGTTCCTGAGCGGTTGCACAAGAACGTTCAACGAGCTGTTCATCGTGCGCGGAATTCAGGGGCTGGGATTCGGAGGCGAGTGGGCAGTTGGCTCAGTGCTGATTGGCGAAAGAATCCGCGCCAAATTCCGCGGGCGTGCGGTGGGGACGACGCAATCCGGATGGGCGATTGGCTGGGGCATGGCTGCGGTTTGCTACACCATTCTCTTTCGGCTTTTGCCTGCGGCATTAGCGTGGCGGGTGATGTTCTGGATTGGCCTTTTGCCTGCGCTGCTCGCGGTGTGGATTCAGCATCACGTGGAGGAGCCGGAGCTGTTTGAAAGCAGCCGGAGGGCGCATGGCGCGGGCTCTGCGCGCTTTCTTAGGATTTTTTCGCGGCCCATCCTGCGCACGACGCTGCTTGCATCGCTGGTTGCGCTGGGCGCGCAGGGCGGCTACTACGCCGTCAATACTTTTCTTCCGCTTTATCTGAATGCGCGGGGATTGTCGGTGACCTCGACGGGCGCGTACCTGATGATCGTGATCCTGGGCTCGTTCTGCG
>JASIJX010000143.1 GCA_030049955.1 Acidobacteriaceae bacterium | reverse complement strand
CTTGCTTCTGCCGTAGTCGAAATGGTTCCACGTGTAGAGCGCCACGTGGCCCTCGTTGTCCCCCAATACGCCGTACACCTGGGTCCAGTCCACGCCGGCTGGGTGGCTGGCGTTCCACACGGGTACTCCGTGGCCGCCGCTCATCCAACGCGCGCCCCATGCGTGGCGGCGCAAGTCGTAATAGAAAGAGGTGAAGTAGGTGTTGGCGGCGCAGTCGTGGCAGTTGTCGTAGAGCGCCGGCCACTCCTGGAGAGTGTTGTCGGCAAAGCGTACGCGGTCAAACCAGCGCAGGTTCACGCCGCTCACCAGCGGCGCCACCAGGTGGCTGGTCAGCGATGCGCTCCAGACGGTGAAGTTATCTGTGCCGGGCGTTCCCTGCGGGGTGGTGCGGTCC
The DNA here is from genome assembly GCA_030049955.1 of Acidobacteriaceae bacterium. Next base: position 6,197 of record JASIJX010000143.1, on the reverse strand, counting down.
GCAGTTACAACCAGCGCAGCATCGTACTGCACGCCGATTTCGCGAATTGCGGTCCAGTTGGAAACCTGGAGCGAGCGCGTGACCCACACGATGATGCTCTGATCCTTTGCGGAGTGAAAATCGACCCAATGGAAGGTGTCGCCAGACTGCTGCGCCGAGCAGGGAAGGGAAGTGGCAAAAAAGGAAGCAGCAAGCGCGGCTGCAAGCCAGCAAAAAAGTCTCCGCCCAACAGCGCTGCACATAGTTCAGGTATACCAGACAGCGGCGGCGGACCCTGCTCGGCGCGGCTTGTCGAGTTGAGTCAGCTTGGATGAGTATTCAGGGGCTAAAGCCCGTAACCTTCGAAAATTCAAAACGGACGCATTTCCGGCTTCATCGGACCGGCTGCGTGCTTGCTTTTGCCTTCCATGCCTGCCACTCTTCTGCTGTCATCTCCCAGGTTTCAGACGGTAGCGTGCCGCAGACGAAGTCCTTTTCCGTTACGCCTACGAGCCGCATGCCGTGCCGCTCGGAGATGCGCCGCGAACGACGGTTCTCCGCAGCTTTTGAGACTCGCAGCACGGCAAATCCAAGCGTGGTGAACCAGAAATCGTTGGCCCAGTCGCAGGCTTCGCTCATCAGTCCTTGCCGTTGCCACTCGAGGCCGAGCCAGAAGCCGCGATGGTCTGTTTCGTTCCTGCGCAGCTCGAGATTGCCGATGATCCGCTCCGGCTCGCGCTTGAGCCGCAGCGTCCAGTTCCATGCGTCGCCGCGCTCCATCGCCGGCAGCGTCACCTGCCTGATGAAATGCCGCGCTCCATCTGTTGGGTAGGGCCATGGCACGCGAGTGTGCAGGTACTGCACGATCTCCCAGCGCGGGAAGATTGCCTGAATCTGCTCGGCATCGTCGAGGGCCAGCGGCTTGAGCAGCAGGCGCTCGGTTTCTGCTTCCGGGATCATCCGGTGATGATATCAACCCGCGCGCGAGCCAGGGATATCCGCGATAATCGAGTGGGAGTGTTGGAGCATTGAAATCCGGATTCGTCGCCATCGTTGGGCGTCCTAACGCCGGCAAGAGCACGCTGCTGAACGCCCTCACCGGCGAAAAGGTGGCCATCGTTACCGCCAAGCCGCAGACCACGCGCAACCGCATTGCTGGCGTGGTTGAGGTGCCCGCGCGCAAAGGCGTCCATGCCGCCGCGCAGATCGTATTTGTCGATACTCCGGGCGTGCATAAGCCCGCCTCACAGCTCGACCGCCGCATGCTGCAGGAGATTCATGAGGCGCTTGAGGAGCGGGATCTGGTGCTGGTGCTGATCGATGCGACGCGGACGGTCAGACTGAGTGACGTGGAGGAGGATGTTGATGAACCGCGCTCCAGCCGCGGGAGTTGGGCCAGCGAGGACGAGTTTCTCTTCGGGCTGGTGCGCAATCTCGATTGCCCGGTATTCCTGGTGCTCACCAAGATCGACCTGGTGAAAAAAGACGAGCTGCTGCCGCTCATCGACTCGCTCTCGCGCCGGTACAAATTTGCCCAGGTCATCCCCATCAGCGCGCGCAAACATGATGGCCTTGATCTGCTGGTGCACGAGATCGTTGCGGCTCTGCCCGAGGGCCGTCGGTATTACCCGAAGGACCAGTACACCGATCAGCCGCTGCGCTTCATGGTGGCTGAGCTGATCCGTGAGAGCATTTTGATTGAAACCGGCGAAGAGGTCCCTTACGCTTCGGCCGTGGTCATTGAGCGCTTCGAGGAGGCGGATCCAAAATCGAAAAAGCCGCTGGCCCGGATCTCCGCGGCTATCTACTGCGAGCGCGAGGGGCAAAAGGCAATCCTGATCGGCAAGGGCGGATCGAAGCTGCGCGACATTGGGACCGGCGCTCGCCGCAAGATAGAGTCGCTGCTGGGCGTGCGCGTTTACCTCGAGCTGCACGTGATCGTCGAGCCCGGCTGGCGCGATTCGAAGGCGTTTGTCGAGTCGCTCGACTGGCGCAACCAGCTTGAAAAACTTGCCGCCGAGCAGGCCGACGAGACCGAAGAGGACGACGCGGAAATCGAATAGCCGCGACTGCTTTCATCCTCCGGTGTTACCCTTCCCGTTTGAAGGCAAATGCAGGAGGGGTTGTGCACTCTCATTGGAAGCGCATTGTTCTCTTCGCTGTCCTGGCAGTTTCCACACGCATCTTTGCCGCTCCTGCCCAGCAGTCGATCCATCGGGAATCCTCTGCGGCCAGTGCTGCTGCGCAAGCCGGGCACGCTGAGCCGCCGACGGACAATCCGGTCGCCGACCCGCGCGCCGTCGTCACGCTCGGCCATGCGCGGTTTACCGTACTTACCGATCAGCTCATTCGTATGGAGTGGTCGGCCACGGACAAATTCGAAGACCACGCTTCGCTGGTCTTCATTAACCGACATCTGCTGGCGCCACACTTCATTCACGCGGTGAGCGGCAAGGAGCCTAACCAGAAACTCACAATTAAAACTGCGGCGCTCACCCTTACCTATATTCCCAGCGGCGGCGGCCGTTTCACTGCCGATGATCTCTCTGTCCAGCTCGATGTAGCCGGAAAGCTGGCTGTGTGGCGCCCGGGCCTTAGCGATCCGGAAAACCTTGAAGGCACGACGCGCACACTCGACGGCGCGCTGGGCAGCAAGACGAAGGAACCGATCGAGCCGGGGCTGCTGTCGCGGTCAGGATGGTCATTGGTCGACGACACCACGCGCCCGCTCTTCGATTCTTCTGACTTTCGTTTTCTTGAAGGCGAAAAGAGTCCATGGCCGTGGGTGATGGAACGTCCGGCGGACGAAGAGCCCGGCAAATATCAGGACTGGTATTTCTTCGGCTACGGTCATCAGTACCGGCGCGCGCTTGGCGACTTTGTGCGCGTGGCCGGGCGCATTCCGCTGCCGCCGCGCTTTGCCTTTGGCGTGTGGTGGTCGCGTTACTGGGCATACAGCGATCAGGATCTCGATCAGCTTGTGCGCGGCTTCCGGCTCAACTCGACGCCGCTCGACGTCCTGGTGATCGACATGGATTGGCACATCAACGAGCGACAGCTTGAGCAGGCCCACGAAAAAGATCAGTCCGGCCAGGGGCTTGGATGGACCGGCTATACGTGGAATCGGCTGCTGTTCCCCGATCCCGACCAGTTCCTGAAGCAGATGCGCCAGCGCGGGCTCAAGATCACCATGAACCTGCATCCTGCCTCGGGTATTCAACCGTGGGAGAAGGAGTACACGGCGATGGCGCTGGCGATGGGCATCGATCCGGCGACAAAGAAGTACGTGCCCTTTGACCCGACCAACAAGAAATGGGCAGAGAACTATTTCAACATAGTGTTGCATCCGCTGGAAAAACAGGGCGTTGATTTCTGGTGGCTCGACTGGCAGCAGGATCCCATGATGACCAAGGTGCCCGGCCTGAGCAATACCTGGTGGCTCAACTACATTCATTTCACAGATCAGCAGCGCGAGGGTAAGCGTCCGCTGCTCTTTCATCGCTGGGGTGGTTTGGGCAATCATCGCTATCAGATCGGCTTTTCAGGCGACACCATCTCCGTGTGGCCCTCGCTTGCCTTTCAGCCATGGTTCACGGCAACCGCGGCGAACGTGGGCTACGCTTACTGGAGCCACGACATCGGCGGCCACATACCTGGCGCGGTTGATCCGGAACTGTTCACGCGCTGGGTGCAGTTCGGGGTTTTCAGCCCCATCCTGCGCACGCACACGACCAAGAATCCTGACTCAGAGCGGCGCATCTGGGCTTATCCCGAGCCGTATTCGTCGATCCTGCGCGCGGACTTTCAGCTTCGTTACGCGTTGCAGCCGTATCTCTACACTGAGGCGCGGCGCACTTATGACACGGGCGTAGCTTTCCTGCATCCGCTGTACTACGACTGGCCGGATGCCGACACAGCTTATACCACCAAGGACGAGTACATGTTCGGCGATCAGTTGATCGTGAGCCCTGTGACCACGCCAGCCGATAAGACCAGCGGCCTGGTTACGGAAAAAATCTGGCTGCCGGAGGGCGAGTGGGTGGAGTGGCCAACAGGCAAGCACTTCACCGGCCCAACGACCGTCGAGCGCGGCTTTTCCATCGATCAGATTCCGGTTTATATCAAGGCCGGCTCGATCATTCCCACGCAGCCTGAGGCGCTCTACACCGGACAAAAGCCCGTCGATCCGCTGGTCATCAATGTTTGGCCGCTCACGCCCGGTGCATCTTCGAGCTACTCCGCTTATGAAGATTCCGGCGTCTCGGTTGAGTATCAGCGCGGCGTGTTTGCGCGCACTCCGATCAAGGCTCAAGAGAGCGGCGATGCGCTGCGTGTCGAGATTGGTCCGGTGGAGGGCGGTTATCCTGGCATGCTGCACGCGCGCAGCTATCAGCTTCGCCTTCCCGATGACTGGCCGCCTGCGTCGATCAGTGTGAACGGCCGGACGATTGCGCACGGCCAGATGGAGGGCGGCCGCGGGTGGACCTTCGATGGCAATACGCTTACCACCATCATTCCCACGCCCTCGTTCAATGTGAACGAGAAGGTCGTAATCGAGGTGAAGCGCGCGCCGGGGCTTGTGCAGCGCCGCAGTGAGTTGGACGGCTTTGCCGGCGCGATGACGCGGCTGCGCGGCGCTTACGACGCGCTGCAGCAGTGCTGGCCCGTGGGCACGCCGCCCGATCCGCTGATCGATGCCATGCAGACGGGCGGACGGCTTGGCTACCACCCCGATGAGGCCGTGGGCGAAATTACGCACTTCCATGAGATGTTGCCCAAGGCGCAGGCTGCCGTGAAGGCCGTGGGAGACGGATTCGAAGAACGGATGAACGATTACGCCGCGCGCCTGGAGAACAATCCCCAGCGCCCCGCCGACATGGAGGCCGAAAAGCAGAGCCGGCGGGAGAGCATGCGGCGCGCGGAAATCCTGGTTGACGCGGCGGGCAAGTGACTGCGGCTGATGCTGCGCTCAGATGGTCCGCGACTTCGTCATGAATGGCGGCGGTTCGTCGGCGCTGGGACCGAAGCTTGCCGGCACCGGCACGTTGAGCAGCCGCAGGTAAACACCAAACTGGCCGCGATGCTGGTACCAGTGGCTGAACATGACGTCGCGCAGGAACTCGACGCGCGGCTGTGCAAGAATTTCCCGCTCGCCCGCAACCATTCGCCACGTTTCGTTCATTGCATCGTCGGTGAACTTTGGCAGCTCGCTGCGTACGGTCGCCGCGCCCTCGTCGAACAGCTTGAGCACCTCATCGCGGCTGGCCGGCTGCGGAAACTCGAACGACTTTGGAGCTTGCGCCGGGTTGTTTTTGACGAATTTGACAATTGCGGCGGGCACAAACGCCAGGTGGTAGGCAAGCTGCCCGGCGGTCATCGACTTTTCGTGCGGCTTCCAGGTCAGTTTCTCCTCAGGAAGCCGTTCGAGAAATCTCCGCGTGATGGGCGCCTGCGTCTCGAACTCTTTGAGAAACGACTGTGCGATAGATTGACTCGCAATACGTTCTGCAATGGGCATAGGGAATCTCCTTCTTGGCAATCGATCAGCTGGAGTGTGAACTATTCGACGTCAACACTCAACGAGCCGTCTTTGGCTTTGAGCTCTCGGCGCGCTGACGGACTTTTTCGTGAATGAAGCTCCAGCCTTTCCCCACGTTCTGTTTGTGTTCTTCCTGGATGAGACCAAAGCCGGCGTGGCTGAACCGGATCACGGTTTCGCCGCCCTCTTCACTCAGGCGGTACTGCACGTTGTTGGCCACGGGATAGGACATGAAGAGTGGTCCGTTGAATTCGAGCAGCGTGGGCCGCTTGATGGCCTGCACCGTGCCCCAGAAGTGCCCGTTGCCGTCGCCGAGGTCGCGGAACCAGCGCCCGCCCGGCCACGGCTCGATCGTCAATGCCAGCGGCGTTCCATCGGGCCTCTCGCTTGATGGCCCGAGCTGTTCGAGCAGCGCATCGAATGTGACTTCAATCGGTGCCTGCACGCGGATCTCCTGGTTCACCTTCAGGGTCAGATCCTCGATTTCAGGAAGGGTTGTCGTGGTCATCGCTTCTCCTTCGGTGATGCTGCGCCAGCCTGGCTGCTGCAATCAGCCTGCAGGCTGCCGGTTCATGCGCGCTTCGGCGCGTTCCTTCACGCGGTTGAGCTGGTGCTGCCAGAACCGCTCAAACGTCCCGGTCCATTCGTGGAGAGGGCGTATTGCCATTGCGTTGGTTCG
>JASIJX010000142.1 GCA_030049955.1 Acidobacteriaceae bacterium | reverse complement strand
TATTTTTGGCGGTCACGATGTACGGGCTGAAGCCCGTACCCTTCAAAGGCTCAAGCCCGGAATTGGGCTCAGTGTATCGAATTCAGGTGGCCGGCTGTTTCCGTGTTTGAGAATCAGACGGAGTTCGGTTGAACGCGTGCTGCTCGCCGGCTGCGGGATGAGGTTCGGCGGTCCCGCCGGGAATTCTGTGATGGAATCGGCTTCCCAGGACTTGCGTCTTGGGCCATTTTCGATTGTCCCTCCGGGGCCCGAGTTGGTTTAGCACTTCCCTCCAGGACGGGTTTTGCGGGTCAGAACAGGAGCGCTCTGCTCCATCGGCGAGGGTACGGGTTCGCCGACGGGATCGCGGACTGTCTGACCCTAAACGAGCTGCCTGCATCAATTTTATAATCAGCTGGTTATGGATGGAAATATAAAGCACGCCCTTAGGTTTTTCCGGGTCTGAAGGCCGGCTTCGCGGCATCCGGACCGGGGCCTGAAGGCCTTGCTCCTTCCGTCGCTGTACGCGAAACCCTTTCAGGGTAGCGAAGGGATGGTTAATCGTGGGCAATTTTGCGGCGCAAGTAAGTGGCTGGCAGAGAAAGCGGTTCGCGGATTATTGGGCAGGGGGGATTGACAAATGCAGCAAGTTGGCAGGTTGGCGGATGGATTGGCTCGGCGGGCGCTTTGCTTTCCCACCCTTTCCGCAAAGAACGCGGAAAGGATGGGACACGGGCTGATAGTGGCGAGCCGACTTAGTGAAATCGCGTTTCGCGCCCTCAGCCGAAGCGGGCGCGCTTGACGGTCTGGCGGAAGTCTTCGCCTTTCATCTCGACACGCATGCACATTTCGGCGAGGCGGGAGCGCATGCGGTCGCCGATGCGGTCGCCGAGGGTGGGCTCGCGGGCGGCGCGCTCGGCGTCGGTGAGGCTGCCGCCGCCGGCGGGCAGGTCAGGGTAATTGGTGGTGATGATGGTGGTGAGGCGGTCGTTGTAGCGGGTGTTGAGGATGAGGGCGACGGTGTCCCAGACCCACTCGTTGGGCTTTTGCGCGCCGAGGTCGTCGAGGACGAGGACTTCAGCGGCGAAGACGGGCTTGAGCAGCTCAAGTTCGGTGGTGTTGACCTGCGCGTTGTAGCTGTTCTGGATGTTTTTGAGCAGCTCGCGATAGTCGCAGAAGAGGCCGCGGGCGCCGCGCTCGCGGACGAGGCGCTGCAGGACGCCGACGGCGAGATGGGTTTTGCCAAGGCCGGCGGAGCCGACGAAGAGCAGGCCCTTGCCGGCAGTGTCGACGGGATAGGCTTCGACAAAGCGGCGGGCGGTGAGCAGGGCGCGGGCGAGCGAGTCGTCGGCGCGCGGGTAGGAGGGGTCGAAGGCGTCGAGGGTGCAGTCGCGGTAGCGGGCGGGGATGCGGGCGGCGGCGATGCGGCGCTCTTCGCGCTCCATCTGCTGGCACTCGCAGGGACGCGAAACCCATTTGCCTTCAGTGTTCATTACGCGCACCAGTCCTACGCCGTCGCAGATGGAACATTGAGTCATGTGTATCCAGCGTAGCGCAGGGCGGGGATGGTGGTGACGGTGCGGAGAATGGGGGGAAATGTGGAAAAGAGGTGGGCTTCCCACGCTTCGCGCGACCCTGTTTTGGTGAGGGCGCGCGAAGCGTGGGGGCAGGGATTGTCCAGCGGCCCTAGCGGCCAGTGATTGCGGGAATGCGAATACTGATGCCGACGGCGAACGCGGGCACCCAGTAATTGACGGTGGGGACGGTGCTGGCTGTGTAAGTGGTTGATAGCTGGTCGTTGGCCTGAAGAGAGTTGCCGAGACGCGCGCCGTGGCCGAAGTCGCAGAGAGGGCTGATAGCGAGACCGCGCCATGAGAGCGAAAAGCCTGCCAGGTAATCGGCGCTTTCCTGGCTTGTGTTGTATCCGATTCCTCCTGTGGCGTAGATGGCGCTGCGCCAACCGAGGAACTTGCCATCGGGACCGAGCCGATAGTTTGCCGCGGCAAACGGCGCCACCTCCGGGCTGGCCTTGCTCTCGCTGATGTAGGTTCCGGATTGCGTGATGGGAGGTGTAGTACCGGAGATGCTAGGCGCTACAGAGAAGGTACGGATGGGACGAAATACCAAGGCTACACCGGCGGATCCCTCCCAACGCGAGTCGCCGTAGACGGCCGTTATCGTTACGATGGAAACTTTCTTCGAGCCGTCGTTGACGGCCTCCTGGCTGTTGCTGACCAGATTCAACCGGTTAAGCGTGAAGGTGACAGTGCGGGTGAAGTAATGGCTCTTATGAGAGTCCTGAATGTAACCGACCGTTTCCGCCTGGATGGTTGGACGAATGGCGAGGTCCTGGAGGCGGGAGGCGTAGCCCTCGAGGTCTTTGCGAATTGCATCGAGAGCGGCCTGCTCCTCGGTGACGAGTTGCATGGCGTTGAGGACGGTTCGCGAGGGTTGTGGATAGGTTTTACCCGACGGCGGGTTCACCTCGGTGGGAGGCTTTGTCATTCTGGCGAGCAGCGCGGCTGCGTAGGCTGACGCGGCGGCCTGCTGGTGGATGAGACTGTGATCGTCCGCCACTCCGCAAGGCTGGTAGTAGTTTGGCGCAGTTGGTTCTCCGCAGAGCTCCTGGAGAAGTTGATCGAAGGGAACGTGCTGCGTTGAC
>JASIJX010000141.1 GCA_030049955.1 Acidobacteriaceae bacterium | reverse complement strand
GAAGCGCACAGCCGGTTGAACGCGTCGATCCACCACAGCTGGATCTGCCGGCTCGGCACGGGACTGAAGTTGACGATGCTGCGCCCCGGAATAGGCCCCATGCCCCCGTTTTCGCGGGTGCCGAGCAGCGGCAGCGTGCCGATGTATTCGGACGTCATGATGCGGCGCTCGAGATCGTCGGCGTCTTTCACCATCCCGGTCTCGAAGAGCACTGGAGGTCTGCGGCCATCATCGGGATATTCGAGAACCCAATCTTTAACCGCATTCAGGTCTAGCGTGCCATACCGGTTCTCGAGGAACATGGCATGTGATGTGAACGCGCGGCCGCCACGATAAGAGAAACCGTCTTTTTCGACCGGCTGCGCATCCTGTTCAAGCCGGAGCATGGCCTGCTTGTCTTTTTCGTGGTCGTAAAAGCCGATGCACGAGGAACGCGCGCCGCGCGTGATGGGCCAGCGCCAGTAGAAACGGCCGTTCTGGTAGTGATAGCGAACCTGGATGGTTTCGGATTCGGTGTGGTTCGCGTACTCGTGATCTTGCCACTCGACTGCTTTATCAATGAACACGCCGAGCGCGTCGCCGGAGCGCTCATCCCAGAAGTTGGCTGAGGTGTCGGTGTGGAACGCGGTCCACGTCTGATAGATGCCAAGGTTGAAAGGCAACTGGCCGTCAGGCAGTACAACGGGGTTATAGGTGAACGGCTCGCCGATGCGCTCCCAATGGTACTGCTCGTAGGGCAACACCTTCGGCGGCAGCGGAAACGGATGATTGGGCGCCTGCCGATGCGTGACATTGAAGCCCGTCCACGTCGTGGTGAGCACGCCATGCACGCCGGGACGCATGCCTTCCATGTCTTCCTGGAAGCGGATAAAGTCGAAGCCGCCGTTCAATTGAACGCGCGCAACGTAGCGCGAGCCGCCGGCGGTGTCGTAGGCAATGTCATATGCGATGAAGAGCGGTCCTTGCTCGATTGGCCGCGTGGTGATACGCGTGACGCGTTCGCCTGTGATCGAGAGGACCGAATCGCCGATCCATTTGGCATCGCGGCCAGCGCCACGCGAGAACTGCATGATAGGGCCGGGCGCATCTCCCGTAACAAGCTGCGAGGCGGGAATGCGGATGCGCATTACACCGGAGTCGAGCACGATGGTGTTGCCTTCAAAGCTTTCGCTCACCTGCGGCGGCGTGGGGGCGGCGCGCGACGGCGTCTCCGTAAGCACAAACTCGCGCCGCGTTCCGCTCGGCAGGTCAGAGAAGAAATTGAGGGTAGCGGATTCCACGCCCGCTGCCCCACGCTTCATGCTTGAGAACTGAGTGGGAATTTTTTCGCCGGTATCCGTGCGGGTGAGCACGAGGCGATCAAGATCGACCGGCTGCTCAAACCGGATGGGGTAGGTGAGCAGCGTACGCGGCCACCAGTAGAAGGGGTGGTCGAGCAAATCGTTGAGTACGAAGCGGAGCCGGCGCGCGCTGTCCCAGCAGACGGGGATCGAAACCGGCTTGCAGGCCCCGGCGGCGAATTGTGCCCAGCCGGGTATGCTGGCAAGACCTGGGACGGCGAGGAGGCTCCGGCAAAAGCTTCGGCGGTTCATCCCCCTCACCCCATTCTGCGTTCGTGATCACCACCCTGGCGATAAGAACAAAAGCGTCGCCAGGCGGGGCGTCGATTCAACCGCGCATCAGTGCGCCGCCGGATAATCCACGCGCACCGCCGTAATCTCGTATGGATGAATCGTCAGGTCCACACGGTTTCCATGCAGAGTGAGCGGATTGCCCTCCGGCTTCTCGATCAGGTTGGTCTCGACAGCGCCAGTGGCTCCATTCGGCACATCGAGCGCCACCTGCGCTTGCTTGCCGGCCCACTCATACATGTGGAAGACGAGCGCGTTCGAGTCCTCGGCCTTCTTCATCGCAGTCAGCACCACGTCGTCTGCAGAGACGCTCACGAAGGAGTGCTCGGCGGGCAGTGTGCCGGTGTGCTCTTCCACCTGCGTGGCCGTCAGGCCGTAGTTGTACTCGTAGCCGTGGCGCACGGTCATCGCCTGCTTCCAGTCGCCGGCATGCGGATACAGCGCGTAGCTGAAGTGCTGCTGGCCGCGGTCGGCGTTGGGGTCGGGCGAGGTAGGCGAACGCAGCAGCGTGAGCCGTAGCATGTTTCCCACCGCGTCATAGCCGAACTTGCTGTTGTTGATCAGGCTCAGGCCATGCTGTCCGTCGCCCAGGTCGGCCCAGTTCTGTGCGGGAACCTCGAAGCGCGCTTTCTCCCAACTGTTGTTGCGCGTTGTCGGCCGCTCGATGGTGCCGAACGGGATTTCGTACGTGGCAAACGGCGCCGTGGCCGACAACGGAAACGCCGCCTTGAGCAGCACGTGCGTCTCGTGCCAGTCCACATCGTTGTGGATTTCGACTTCGTCGCTGTTCGCGTCGAGCTCGATCTCCTGCTCGAAGGTCGAACTCTGCCACTTGCGCTCCACGCGCACGATCGCGCGAAGCGGCGTCTGCTTGATCAGCTTTACGGAGTCCGCCGGCGGAATCGCTGGCGGGTGGTCGTACGTGCCGGGATCGATGTTCCAGGCGTCGTAGTCCTTGGGCAAATCGTGGAAGGCTTGTAACTGGTTGCCGCAGGCGCCGGGCGCAAGGCTTTCAAAGCCGGCCTTCTTGTCATAGAGGCTTGTGATGCAGCCGGTTTTGGGATCGACCACGACACGCAGTGCGGCATTTTCAATCGTTGTGCCTTCAACCTTCAGGTCGCTCGCGAACTCCCGCTTCCCGGGAACGACGTGAAGCACTTCGTAGCCGAGCGAGGGCACGTCGTGCACCTGCACCAGAAGATGAACGGTGCTCGTGCCGGCGTCGCGCGAAAGAAGCTCGGAAGGCAGCACGGCGCCGTGCGCGTCGAGCACCGAGATGTCGGTTGCGTCCGAGGGCATCTGCACATCGACCTTGACCTTGCCCGAGCGGTTCCAAGCCAGTGGATTGAAGACCAGCACGGCCGCGCCGCCATTTACATGCGTGTCGATACGCTCAGAGATAGTCTTGAGCGACTTCGACGAGATTTCATTCGTCGCCCAGTGCACCTGGTCGAAGTCCTTCTGCGCGTCGCGATAGATGACGGCAATGCCCGAGCCGGCTGCGAGATCGTGGAAGCCGTTGAACGTGATCTTCTTCCATGCGTCGGTGAGCTCATCCGCGGGATACGGATTCCCGTCGAGCCACGCGAGCGATGCCACCTTCTCGGCGTTGAGAGTCCACTCCGGAGCGTCGCGCAGGTTGCGCTTCATGTTTGCCTGCGTGGTGTAAACACCGCGGTGGAACTCAAGGTAAAGCTCGTCCTTCCAGGTTGGAATGGAGATTTCGCCTGCGGGCGGCTCAGGCGGGTACTGGTAGCCCTGCGCAATGCTCGCGTAGTTCCAGGTCTTCGACTCTGGCGCGATCTCCTTCTCTACGGTCGAGAAGTATGATTTCGCGGTGCCGAATTCCATCTTCGGCGCGATCATGTTTGGCTGCATCCAGTGCGTGCCCTGGTCGAGCATATCGCGGGTTGGGCCGCCGCCGTGGTCGCCCACGCCATAAAGGTCCATCATCTCCGGCAGACCGGGCGCCTTAATTCGCGCATCCGCGAACTCGGCCGAAAGGTGCACGGGGTTCAGGTTGCGGTCACCGTACCCATGCGGGAAGTAGGTAAGAACTTTGCTGCCATCCGGCGACTCCCACCAGAAGAGCTTGAGCGGGAGTTGGTTGGTGTCGTTCCAGCTCATCTTCTGCGTGACGAAGTAGTCAATGCCGGATTTCTTGTAGATCTGCGGGAGTTGCCAGTTGTAGCCGAAGCTGTCCGGGTTCCAGCCGATTCGGACATCGACGCCATAATGGTCGAGGTACCAGCGCTTGCCGATCAGGATCGACCGCGCGGTGGATTCGCCGCTGGGCAGGTTGAGGTCGGGCTCAACCCACATGCCGCCGACCACCTCCCACCGGCCCTGCTTGATACGCTCAGCGATCTCGTTGTTAATCGGCGGATACTTATCGGCCATCCAGTCGTTATATTGCGCGGCCGATTGCGTGTAGACGTACTTGGGATACTCGTGCATCAATTGCAGCGCCGTGCCGAAGGTGCGATGCACCACGTCAATGGTTTCGCTGCGCGGCCATAGCCAGGCTGCGTCGATGTGGGCATTGCCGTCCAGGTGAATGTCAACCTGCGAGAGCATCGGCCGGAAGCAGTTGAGCGTATCCGTGGCCTGGGCGAGCGACGCATCAAAGCGCTTCTGGTTGCCAGCATCGAGGGCCTTGAAATCCACCTGGTCGACGGCCTTTTGCAACTGTGCTTGGTCGGCAGGAATCTGCTTCGAGACGCTGGGGATGAGATATGCGATCGAGAGCATCTCGTCGTGCAGATCCTGCGGGTTCGGCCGGTCCGAGGCAAACTCCACATCCTCGCTCTCACCCTCGAAGCGCTTATCGCTGGACGTGCCCAGCACCTTCACGGCAACCAGTACGCGCTGACCGGGTTTCGCATTCTTGAAGAGCTCGAGCTTCTCGAGATCCGCTCCCAGTGCAACGCGGCGGCCGTCGAAATAGACAATCTCATCGATATCGCTGCGCTCGGTCGACCGCATGCTGAACTGGAACCATATATTGGCGCCGGTCAGGTCGTAGCCGTTCAGGTTGGTGGGTACTTTGATCCAGCGCCGGAACCAGACAGCGTCCTCGTTAAACTCTTGCCCGTGCTGCGCAATGGGCCAGGACGAGTCGTCGAGGGTGGGGCTTTCACCGTGCGGAAGGTTGCCCGGGTGCGCGCGCCACTGGCCGGCAGGCAGGTGATCGAATTGGCCGAGGCGGTTGAGAATTTCTATGGATTGCGGCGTCAGAAACTGCGTCGCCTTGTCAATCGCTGATTGCGCCTGCACCGCGCAGGAGAAGCATGCGGCCAGGGCCGCAACAACCAGCCAAACCTGTTTCTTCATTACCCGATATCCCTTCGCTGCTTATGTAAATGGTTGGGTGGATCCTATGCAGGCGCTGCGGCATCTCCGTAATCTTGCCCCCAGGCAGCCGAACGCATCCGGCTCCGGCGAATTCGCAAGAATTCGCCGGAGCCGTTCCCCTTCCCCAGAATGATTGGAAACGCCAGTGTGACTGGTTAGAGCGCCACGCGACAAGTCAATTTACCGTTAGGAATACAGTAAATGATCGCAACGCCTTGGTTTGCATCACATTGCAGCGATTTGAGTTATGATTGCCAGGACGGTTCAGGCTTTACGATTGTTGTATCGAGTGGTACAAATTGCGTGTTCTTTTTCAAATTATTCGCCTGGTGCACCGGTCGGTTTGCCAGTGATTTGTCTTTGGTTTTGTTATGAGTGATGAGTTGAAACAAGGCAACGGTGCATTTTCGACTGAAGAGTGCTGGCTCGTTCTTGAACGGGCCACGGCCAGCACGGCGCTGAAGCGGGCCGCGCGACTGCGGGAATTCCTGTTCTACGTCGGAACGCAGTCCTTGAAAGAAGGCCGCAGCGATATTCACGAGCAGGAGATCGGCCAGGCGGTCTTCGGCCGGCGAGACTCCTACGATACCAGCCAGGACAACATCGTTCGCGTGAGCGCCACCGAGCTGCGCAAACGCGTGGATGCCTACTTCGCCACCGAAGGGCGGGAAGAACCGCTGATCTTCGAGATCCCGCGTGGCAGCTACACGCCGGCATTCCGCCTTCGCACAGCCGAAACCCTGGCGCAAGCTGCTGTGGCAGCGGAAACGCCTACGGAAGTATTGCTGGCCGATGGCTCTCTGCCGCTGGCGCCTTCACCGCAGTCACGCATGCCGCTGGTCTTCGTATCGGCGCTGGCAATTGCGCTGGCCGTGACCTGCGGGGTGCTGTGGCGGCAGAACCGGATGTTGCTCCGGCATGTTCACGCCTGGCAATCGCAGCCCGCGCTGGCCGCTTTCTGGTCGCACTTCCTCGACGTGCCGCAGCAGACCGATGTGGTGCTGGCCGACACATCGTTCATGCTGGCTGAAGAGCTGATGAAACAAACCTACCCACTGAGCGATTACCTGAACCACAGCTATACGAGTCAGATACAATCGCTCACCGGCTGCGGCGACCCTCATGTACTGTCCTCGATCATTTCGCGCAATGACGGCAGCTATGGCGATTTCCGCGTAGCAGAGCGGATTCTTGCACTCGATTCCGGCGCAAACAACGTCTTCCTCAACTACGCGCGCGATTACGCGGCCGATGCCATCAAGCGCGACAACGTGATTTTGATAGGCAGCCAGAAGTCGAATCCCTGGGTATACCTGTTCGCCGACCAGATGAATTTTGTGATCCACTACGATCGCACTCTGGATCAGTCATTCGTCGAAAACCGGCATCCGCGCGCAGGCGAGCTGTCACTGTATGCGCAGCCTTCAAACCCCTACGCGGCGTTGGGCTACAGCGTGATTGCGTATCTTTCCAATCCCAGCCACACAGGCAGTGCGCTGATCGTCGAAGGCACAAACTCTGAGTCGACAGAAGCGGCGGGCGACTTTCTCACCTCCGATGCCTCGATGCAAAGCTTCCTCAACAAGCTTGGGACTCGCCGGGTGCCGTACTTCGAACTGCTGCTCCGCACCAACCGCGTAGCCGCAACGCCACTGCAGGCGCAGATCGTGACCTACCGGACTTATTAGCATTCTGGCTGCGTTGGGACCATCGCTCCGCATCCACGCAGTCTTCTCTCCCGCTTCTAACAGCAAAAAAAAACGGCTTCGGCAATGCCGAAGCCGTCCGCAGCACCAGAATGCTCTGGTCCCTACCAGAGCACCTTGGCGTCAAGCTGAATAATGCGGGCGCCGCCCCAGCTCGTCACTTCGCCGAAGGTCGAGCTGGTGTAGGAGTTCTGCGGCTGATCGGGCAACGGATGATTCAGCGCGCTGAAGGCATCAGTGCGCCACTGGAACTTCAAGTTCTCGCGGAGTTCGAATTCCTTGAAGACCGACAGGTCCATGTTGGTATTCCGCGGGCCTTCGATGTCGTTGCGGCGCTCGTTGCCGAAGGTGTTTTCCGCCGGCTGTGCGTAGCAGCTCGTGTTGAACCACTCGTTGAAGCTGCGGTTGGAGATATTGTTGCCGTTGCAGCTTTGCGCCGCGCGCATCAGGATGCCGCCGCCGGTGTTGGAAGTGTCGGTGGCCGAAACGTTGAGCGGGAATCCGCTGTCAACTGTCATCAGCCCGCTGAAGCGCCATCCGCCCAGTTGGTTCTGCCACCAGTGGCCGCCATTGAGGAACGGCTTGCCCTCGCCGAACGGTAGCTCGTAAATGCCCGAAACCTTGTAGACGTACTTCTGGTTGAAATCCGACGGGCCGTAGTCCACGTGCGGGTTCAGGCCCTCTTCGCCGGTAATCGAGTGGTCGGAGTCCTGGAAGTCCAGCGACTTTTGCCACACAAAGTTGCTGTTGAACTCGAAACCATGAGTGAACTGCTTGCGCAACTGCAGCTCCAGCCCGTTGTAGTTCGAGGAGTTCCACTTGTGGTCCTGCATGATGTTGCCCTGCACGGACTGGAACGGACGGCGGGAGTTGATGTCGGCGGTGCTTGTGGGGTTTGTGTCGTTGGGCCCAGGCAGCGCGGCCAGGTTTATATTGCTGTAGCCATAAATATGGTGGTCCGCGCTGCCTATATAGTCAATCTCCGCAAGCCAATCGCTGCCAAGCGTCCGCTGAATCTGCAGGTTCCACTGCTCGGAGTAGCTGGTAGGCATGCTTTGGGCAAAGGTTGAGCCGCCGGCAACGAACTGGCCGGTTGGCGCCGGCATCGACGCCCAGATTTTTTCCGCGTTTGCCAGGGTGAAGAACTCCTGCTGGCCGGGAGCGGCGCCGGTATCGGGATTCGCAGCGCTGCTCGACGTCGGCCACACCACCGGCTGTGTCTGCGTCTGCACGGAGTTGAGTCCGGTGTTATACAGCGGATCGTCCATCATTCCCTGCAGATCGTAATAAGAGAACTGGAAGTAGTACACGCCGAAGCCGCCGTGGATGGCAGTGTTATTGCCCAATCCGTACGCGAAACCGACGCGCGGGCTGAAGTTGTACTTGTTGGCGTTGTAGGGCGCCGGCTGGTAGGCGCCTGAGAGCGGGTTCAGGTAGCCGGCATGGCCGTAGCGCTCGCGCGGCGGCGAGTAGTTGTCATAGCGCAGTCCCAGATTCAGCGTGAGGTTGTTTCTCACGCGCCAGTTGTCCTGAAAGTACGGCATGACGTTGTTCTGGCGGAAGTAGCCGACCTCGCTGCCCGCCGTGGCATTGGTAGAGCTGTAATCGCCGAGCAGATAATCGGCAAGCGAATTGGCCGCGGGCATAGTCACGCTGCCCAGCACCCACTCGCCCTTGTTTTGCCACGCCGATTTGCTCGAGCCGTTATAGGTGTACTCGCCGTTGGCGCTCAATGCGCCATTTGGTTCGCCCGTGTACCAAAAGGCGTTGTAGCTGATCCAGTCGAACTCGCCGCCCAGGAAAACGGTGTGCTTTCCGTGCGTGAGGTTCACCTCGTCGCTGTACTCATACATATTCTGCACAGCGTTTAGCGGGCTGCCGCTGGGGCCGCTCCACGGGCTGGCTGGGTTAAACTGCGGCCAGCCCCACACCGACTGCGGCGGATTAAGGCCGGTGAGGCCAAGCTTGGTGAAATAATCCGTTCCGTTATCGACCATGCCGAACTGCTGGCCGGTGATGGAGCGGGCCAGCGCCACGCGGCCGGTGTTGACGAGCGTGGGGCTGATTACGTGGCTCTCTTCCACGTAAACGTCGGTTCCATAGAGCTCGTTGGTCTCGTTGCAAATGCAATTGTCCACGAACTCCGGCCGGACGATCGCCGGGTTGCCGGTATTGAACGCGCCGTAAAGGTGGTCCTTGTTACTGATGTTGTAATCGCCGCGAAATAGATAATCGTCGTGGGTGAATTGCGTCCTGCTCGAGGTGGTCCCGTAGTTGTCGCCCAGGGTAGTCGCGTAAGAGTTCGGCAGCGGGTAGACCAGGTTGAGATAAGCCGTGGCCAGCGGGCTGATCTCATTCGGCGGAATCACATTCTCCTGCCCGTTGTAATCGAATGGCTGCAGCGTGTAAGTACCGGTGGCCGCATTGAACTGCGCCGTGGTCGGATCGTAGACGACGGTGCCGGGCTGCTTGGTCTGCGCGTTGGCGTTCAAATCGGCGTTGAAGTTGCCGCTGCGCTCGGCCTGCGTGGGCAGCAAATCCTGCTTGAACGCCGCGGCGATGTCGCGGAAGCCCTGGTAGTCGGCAAAGAAAAAGACTTTCTTGTGCGTGAACGGCACCACCCAACCGCCGTCTGCGCCGAACTGGTTGTAGCGGGTTTCGCTGAGCGCTCCGGCGTTGTAGCCGCGCGCGTCGAATTGGTTGTTCTCCACCTCGTCGTACACGCGGCCGTGGAACTGCTCGGTTCCGCTTTTCGAAACCACGCTCAGCACGTTGGAGCCGTCGTAGCGGGCGTTGGAGTTGTTGCGGATGACCTCGACCTCATCGGTAGCCTCGGGCGGCGGCTGCACCGTGGCCGTCTGGTCGAAGTAGTCCATATCAACCACGCCATCCTGCAGGTAGCTGGTGGCCCACGTGCCCTGCCCGCCGATCAGCAGCCCATTGCTCTCCTCGTTGTACTGCGTCACATTGCTGCCACTGCCGCTGGCGCCGGGCTGCGAGATGGGCTGCACGCCCACCATGGTCGATTGAACGTAAAATGTCGCCCCGCGATAGCCCGCATATTGCGGCGTATTCTCCAGCGTGGCCGAATCCATCACCGTATTCAGCTCGTGATCCTGGGTCTCAAGCCCGAGCGACTCATTGGCGACCACCTCGACCTTTTCGGTGGTGGCGCCCACCTTGAGCGCGAAATTGACGTTCAGCACCTGGCCAACAGCCAGTTTGATCTGTGAGTTTTCGTCGGCATAGCCCTGCAGGCGGGTGTCCACCGTGTACGGGCCGGGCGGCAGAGCCGGAATGGAGTACAGGCCGGCAGAGTCAGTCTTCGTGGAGCGGACCTGCCCGGTTTCGCTATTGCGCACCGTAACGTTCACGCCGGGCACAATGGCGCCGCTCGCGTCGGTAATAACGCCGGTGACAGTGCCGTTCACGGTTTGGCCGGCAAGCATCGCAGCCAGAAGGAGAAGAAGAACCAGGCAGAGCATGGCCCTGCTCCGTAGCCCGGCGGTGCAACGATCAAACAATGCGTCTATGTTCTGTGAGAACTCCTGGTCCAACATTAAGCCTCCAAACCGGGTGCAGCAGGTTCCCACGATTCCCATTAAATGAGAACCAAAAGCGCAATCTGAAACGGAGCGCACTGAAGACTTGCAGTCTTGCCGCAGCATTCCCCCAGGCCAGGGGCATTCCGATGCTTTTCGATCTTGGATCGGGCTGCGGACCTTCTCTTTGCGGGAAGCCGAAGATTAGCCTAGGCAGACGGACATCCATTTGCAACGTGAATTTACGGTGAGAATACCGTAAGGGAAGCCTCGACCGCTATGGTAGATAAGGATTTAGAGCAAAGCTCTTAAGAAAGCACAGGTTAGCAGCCTGATGCGGCATCCCGTAAAGAGCGCAGCGGCTCACAGCTAATGTGCGCGGAGAATAGCCGGCTCATTGGGCCGCATGGGCTGCCGGGGCAGGCTTCAATCCCGCCGCTCCTTCAGCGGCGGCAATCATAGCCTCGGTGCCGATGCAGGAGTTGAGCAGCATGTGGTACAGCCCCCGTGCGCACCAGTCCTGGCCATAGAACTTCTTGATAGCGGCACAGCGGCGCTTGTCGAAGGCCGCCAGGTGCGCTTCGGCGTCTTGCGCTTGCTCCGGGAAGGTGCGCATATACCACTCACGCTTGGCTCGCGCTGTGGCATACACAAAGATATGAAAACACCCGGGTTGCCCCATGAGCGCGCAGGCCGCGCCGCGGCCCACCAGTACACATTGGCCCTGTTTGGCCGCCTCCACAATCTCCTGCTGAATAAGCTTCAGCATCCGCTCGGAGTCGAAGATCCGCTCCTCGGAGCTGCCCTGCGCGGGTGCATAGATGGGGTCCTGCCACAAAATCTTGCCGTAACGGTAGTACCAGGGGTCGAGCCGCTCGTCGAGGCGCGCCGCCAGCTTTGGGTCGACGCCGGCCATCTTTGCCGCACCTGTGACAAGTTCAGAGTCGAGCAGCCGCCAGCCCAGATGATGAGCCAGGTCGTGCGCAAACTCGCCCCCGTGCGAACCATACTCCCGCTCGACCGTAATCACCCGGATGGGCTTGTGCATGATGGCAAATCACCTCCGCGGACCCTGAGCCCCCGCGTTCTGGAGCATACAACGGAAGCGGGAGCGAACAAAAGCCACGCCGACCGATTAGACGGCGACCCGGCGCACGCGAGAGCCGATGCGGGTAAATACCTCCCAGGGGATGGTACCGGCGGCGTGGGCATGATCGTAAGCGGAAACGGTTTCCGCGCCCTGTGTGCCGAGCAGAACCACTTCGTCGCCCGGCTCAACGTCGGCAATTTCTGTAATATCAATAACCGACTGGTCCATGCTGATACGCCCGATCAGCGGAGCGCACTGCCCGCGAACCAGGACGCTGAAGCAATTGCCGAGCCGGCGGTCCAGGCCATCGGAGTAACCTGCTGCAATCAAGGCCAGGCGCATGGGTTCGGTGGCGACAAAGGTGCCGTTATAACCCACAACCGCACCGGCAGAGACCGATCGCACGCCTGCAACCTGGGTTTTCCAGCTTAAAACCGGCTTGAGGCCGGCGCGCGCAGCGGCCAGCGTCGCCGGCTCCTCGGTAAATTCCGGGTCGAACTCCGGAACCACGCCATAGAATGCCAGGCCCGGGCGCATCAGGGCCTTCATGCCGTGGCGTGCGGCAAGCTCGGCAATCACCGCAGCCTGGCCGGCAAGCAGCGTGGCGGAGTTGCCCACGCTGAGCCACTCGGCAAAATGGCCGGCGGCTGAAATGCGGCCAAGCGCGCGGTCAAGCTCGGCGAGCTGCTCGCCGGTGACGCGATGGTCGGCCTCATCTGCGGCGAACAGATGCGTCATCACCGCCTCAAGCCTGAGCGGCGAGGCTGGCGTGAAGCGCGCAAGCAGCGGATCGAGAGAGCTCGGATCGACTCCCTGGCGGTTCATCCCCGTATCGATTTCGAGGTGCACCGGCAGGGAACCAGGCGCCAGCCCTGCAGCCTGCGCGGCGGCTTCGAGCTCGTGCAACTGCCACGGCTCCCACGCTACGGCCGTGAGCTGATGCTGAATGGCAGCCATCCCCTGGCC
>JASIJX010000140.1 GCA_030049955.1 Acidobacteriaceae bacterium | reverse complement strand
TCGCCATCGCTATGCGCAGCTTGGAGTGGCTCAAGAGTGTGACTGACAAGTTTCGCGAGGAGGTCAGTGTCTTCGGCAACTTCCCATCGCTGTTCATGAGCATTGTGAAACGAGACGGTGGCCTGACATTCTACGACGGCGAAATCCGCTTTGTGGACGAGACTGGCGAGAAGGTTGCAAGTCAACTCGATCCAGCGCGCTACTTCGAGTATCTGGGCGAAAAGGTTGAGCCGTGGAGCTATTTGAAATCCGCGTATTATCTGCCCAGGGGGTTTCCGGATGGTATCTACCGCGTGGGTCCGCTGGCACGACTGAATGTGTGCAGCCAATGCGGCACTCCGCTCGCAGATCAGGCGCTGTCTGAATTCCGCGAGCGGCAACCGAATGCCGTTGTGAGTTCCTTCTACTATCACCAGGCTCGGCTGGTCGAGATCCTGTATTGCGTAGAACGGATCGAGCAGTTGCTCAATGATCCGGAAATTCTGTCGAAACATGTTCGCGCCATAGCGAATCCAAACGCTTTAGAAGGCGTAGGTGCAGCCGAAGCACCGCGCGGCACGCTCTTCCATCACTACAAGATTGACGAGCACGGCCTGATTAAGTGGGTAAATCTCATCATCGCCACCGGACAAAACAATCTTGCAATGAACCGGAGTGTGCTGCAGGTAGCGCAGCACTATGTAAGCGGTGACAAACTTACGCGCGGCATGTTGAATCGCGTTGAGGCAGTCATTCGTGCCTATGATCCCTGCCTGAGTTGTTCCACGCATGCGCTCGGTCAGATGGCGCTTAAGCTCCAATTAATCGGACCGGACGGGGCAGTGGTGGATGAGATTTGTCGGCCTTGAAGCGAAAGATCCGATGACTCCGCGAATTCTGATCATCGCGTATGGAAATCCTCTTTGCAGCGACGACGGAATCGCGTGGCACGCGGCCGATCTTTTGCGTGAGAGATTTTCACCGGACAAGGCCGAAATCATCTGTGTTCATCAGCTCATACCAGAATTGGCCGAGTCCGTGAGCCAGGCCCAAGGCGCAATCTTCCTTGATGCAGGACAAATAGGGGTGCCGGGAGAGATCTGTCAGGCGCGCATCGCTCAAGGGACAAATGTCTTATTTGGCACACACATGCTGACCCCGGCGCAACTGATGGCGTTAAGCCATGTGCTATATGGAAACAGTTCGGACGCATATGAGGTTTCGGTCACCGGCGAATCGTTTGCACACGGCGAACAGCTTTCACGCAAAGTGAAAAGTGCTCTGCCACAATTGATCGAAGTTATCGATCGCATCGCGCAGCAGATCTGCGGCACGCAGCCATGTTCAAGAACCGGAATCGTATGACCCGCCAGGCCGAGTTGGACTCCGCACCAATTACGCCGGCTCCGACAATCAATATCTTCATATTCTGTCTCGCCCCCATAGAGCCGGGAATAATAAGGGCGCAGGCCGGCCACACTACTGGATCCCAATCTCCGCCAGCACTTTCGGCTTCGACTCTTGGACGGCCAGCAAGTTATGGCAGGCGGCGCAATCTTGAGTGATGCTCTTACCGTCTTTGGACACATGATCGCCGTCATGGCAACGGAAACAGCCGGGGTAATCCTGATGACCGATGTTGTTCGGATGCGTTCCCCAAGTCACGTTCATAAATGGGAAAACGTTCTCGCTCCAGAGCAGAAAGAGTTCGTCCCCGGCGGCTTTCACCTGCGCTCCGTTTGCGCTAATCACTGCAGGATAGCTCGACCGGTAAAACGCCGCGAGCTGCTGCGGAATTTTTACGCGCGCATCCGCCTCGCTTGCATAGGTCGCTTTGAGCAGCGCTAGCCCCTGCTTGTGCACAAACGGAAGCGCTGGGCTGATTGCGCCGTCTGCCATGGCGCGATTGATCGCCTCTTCGGGCGTGACAAAAGTGTGCGCGGCGCGGTTATGACAGTCGATGCAATCCATTGTGCGGCGCTCGCCATTAGGCGTGGCGCCGTTAAGGGCTGACGAGACATACGTGGTCGTAGTTCCGTCCGGGTTTGTTCGCTGCACCCATGGAATCGTCGTCCGCGCCGGATCGGCGTCGATGTATTCGATGTGGCCGAGGTGTACGCCGTGAATGCCGGTGAGATGCGAGAGGGAGTCTTCGCCGCCAAGGTGCAAAATCAACACCGTCTGTGTCTCCGTATTCATTTCGTCGTCACCGAATTCGGATTTCACCAGCAGTTTGTCACCTTCAAAGCGCGTGGGCGTGTGGCAGGCCTCGCAGGTGTAACGCGCCGGGCGCAAATTGGCAACGGGCGACGGAATCGGCGCGGGGTAATTGGGAATAAACTTCGGCGCGAACGGAGCCACGGGGTGCAGACTGACTTCTACAAGCTGTTTGGTGCCGTTCACTTTGGCGCTGAAGTACGCAGCCGCACCGGAGCCGATGTGGCATTCGACGCAGGCTACATGCGAATGTGGCGAAATCCGGTAAGCCGTGTACTCAGGCTTCATAACGTGGCAGGACTGGCCGCAGAACTCGGGCGAATCCATGTACGCCGCACCCCGATAGCTGGCCGCGGCCACAACTAGAAGATTCACGATCGTGGCTACCAGGACGATGTCAACGCCATGCCGGAAGACCGGATCATTGAAATCGACCCGCGGGAACTCCGCGGGAATTTTCCCGGCTCGCAGCAGCGTATTGCGCCGCAGATAAATACCGATTGGAATGAGCGCCAGGCCAATGATGAACAGTGCCGGCAGAATGAGAAAGAAGATGATGCCCAGGTAGGGATTGTTGCTGACGTGGCGGAAGACAATCTCCACCGTCCAATAGCTGATCATCGTCACGCCAGAAGCGGTGGTGATGGCACCGCCGGCCAGGCTCACCGGATTGTTGCCGAAGTACAGAGCCGGCCTCAGCCAGTTCTGGCGAAATCGTTCGAAGGATGCCACCTTGACCCCCAGGGTAGGTCGAATATCTCTGCCAGTGATTAAAATCCGTCCGCGGACAGAGAGTGTCCGCCGCGGACGGGTTGAGCTTGCCGCCTTCACAGGGCAGGCAAGAGTCCTGTTTGTCTCAGCAGGAGCTTCGGCTTATTTCAGCGTCTTGAAATACTCGGCCACGGCTCTCACCTGCGCATCGCTGAGACCCAAGACCGGCTTCATCTTGCCCTTGCCGTTTTTCACCGTCGATACGATCTGATCGACCGTGAGGTTCTTCATGTACGGATCGGAAACTGGCTTGATGCCCATCATCTTCGCCATACCTGGGCTGGGTGTGCCGGTGGCGCCGTGGCAGCTCGCGCACCTGGCCTTGTAAATGGCGTCGCCGGAGGATTGGGCAAAGCCGGTGATGCCGGCCATGCAGATGACCAGCGCGAGAACTGCGTGATCCCTAAGATTTCTTGTCATGTCTGTGACACTCCTTGAGTTTGGCCCGGGCGGTTCGCACCTGTGCCGTTCCGAGTTGTTTTACGACCGGAATTTTCAGAATTCATAATGAACCCCGAGGAGCACATTATTGGCGTGAAAATTGCGTGCCGCCGTTTCCCCGGTCGGGGAGATGGTCATGCCTGTCTGCAGGCCGGCGAGCGAGTTGCAGGGCACGACCGTTACGGGATTGCCAGGCGTTGGGTTGGAGGTGCTGCAGTACTGCGCACCGGACGGTCCGCCCTCGCCGTAACCATAGAAGTTGTACTCCGCCTTCCACGTCCAGCCATTTCGATACAACCAGGCAAAGCTTGCGAATGGCGACTGATAGGTTGAGTTGAGTGAACCGTTGACGGTTCGCGCATCGTTGAGGAATTGGCTGCCGCTCACTGCGCTGATGCGATAGCCGATGTTGGACTGCAGGCGCTTATTGGGTGATAGGGTGATGGCTGCGGAACCTGAGTTCGTTGGCGCGTCGATGAAGTCCCGCGCCGGGCCAAACATATAGTAGCTGGTTCCGCGAACAGCGCCGTCCGGGCAGGCAGTGCCGGCCGGCGTAGCCGCACCCGGCAATGTGGCACTGGCGGCGGCATCGTAGCAGATGTTGGTAGCCGAGTAGACATCGCTGTAGACGTAGTTCAGCGAGAGGCCATAGTGTTCGTTCGGATAAAGATCCGTGCCAAGGCTGACGAATCGGCTGTGGTCGACATGCTCGAGCGGCCCGTCCACCGGGACCGCGCCGGTGTTGTTCGTGTTATTGTGCCGCTCGCGATCGCTGAATGCCCCGGAGATGACCGCCCAGGTTTTGGGCCGGTAAAGGGTGTGCGCCCGGTACTGCCGGAACTGGCGGAAACCCATCGGCGTGAGCGCATTGTCGTTATACATCGCCTCGACGCTGCCGTTGATCTGCCATTGACTGGCCGGCCGCAGCGCGACGTTGAAGATGCCGCCATCCTCGGCGATGTCAACGACGACAGGGGCCGAGGATGTCGCGGTGACGCCGCTATCCGAGTAGGCGGTCTGCACGATGTTGTGCTCGCCGTGGCGATAGGTCAAGGCAAAGGTAGCGCGGGGATTCACATCCCAGCTCACCGTGAAGTTGTTCTCGAGGAAGCTCTGACCAAAGTATTGAGGCAGAGGCGCGCCGATGCCGCTGCTGCCTTCAAAAGTACTCTTGCCGGCAGCAGCGGTCGAGGCTGTGGACGGGCTGTTGATGGTTTCGCTGCCCACGGCTGTCCCGGTCGACTCTGTGGTCAGGCCGGTCATCGTGGCGACGCCGGGCTGATGCACGTTGCTAAAGGTGATCTGATCGGCGAGACTCACTTTATTGCTTACCTGCCACACAATCCCGAAGTCGGCGGCAATGATCGCACGCTTGGCGCTGCCGTTGGCGGTGTAGACCTGCTGGGTGGTTGTTCCAGCCAGACCCTGAAAACTCTCATAGTAGGCGGGCATCGTCATGTTGGCGTTGGTGTAATGCGCATCGCCATTCAGAGCCACGTTCTTGATGCTCGAGCTCTGCAACCGGAAGATCTCGGTCGGGAACAGAATGCGCGTGGGCGCAGAACGATAGTAGCCGGTGATTACGGCGCAGGCCGCATTGACAATCGGCAGGCCGCCGGACATCGTAGGCGCCGAAAGCATTGGGTTGCCGTTCATGCTGTTTGCATTGCAGGAACTGGTGGTATACGGCGTCAGGTTGAAGTAGCTGTACAGCAGCGCTGCTCCAGTTCCGCCGGCTTCGGTCACGTTGAACGCGCTCGAGGGCAGCGTGAAATAGGAGTTGACCTTCTCGTGATCGATCTCTTCTTCGTAGGTGAACCGCGTATTCTGCACAGGCTTCCAGTCGATGCCGCCGAGGAAATCGTCACTGCTCATGCGTTGATAATCCTGGACAATCACGGAATACGAGCCGGCGAACTGATAGCCGCTGGGAGTGAGGCTCGGGCCCTGGAAGATGCCCTGCGAATATTGGAAACGGTAGGTAAGCTTGGCCAGCGGAGCCGCGGTGAAGTTGATGTCGGTCATGCGGCGCACAGTGTTGTACAGGAAAGGTGACTGGTTTACCTGCGCGTAGGACAGATAGCCGGTAGGCGCGGTGGATGGCCCGATGGGCATGAACTGTCCGCCGGGAATATTGGGATTGCCGAGCAGGTTGTAATCAAAATATTGCCGGTCGCGCCGGAACATTCCCGAGAAGTCGTAGGTCTTGCCTTTGGAAAAATCGAGTCGGACAAAATTGTCTGGATCGCCTCCAAAACCGTTGCTGACCAGACGCAGGGTGTCGAATGGGCCGCGTTCGTTGTTGGGAAGAGCGCGCATTTCAAACATCTGATCGAGCATGCGCGGCCCTGATTGCAGATTCACCATGGTGTTGTACATGGGGCCGGCGCCGCTCTGGTTCGCGATCCGTCCGCCGAAATCCACCGATTGATGGATGGTGTAACCCGCTGGCGCGGTGATCTCCGGCGTGGAGGTCTGCATGGCAGCATTGGGCAGAGCCGGATCTTGCGCGAGGGCGACGCCGGCAGCCATCAGCAAAGCTCCTGCAGCGCTTGCGCTGGCTCGCCGCAAGCTTGCAAGGCGCCGTCCAGAATCAGCCGAAATCCAGTCTGGAAATTTCATATGAAGCCTCGTTTAAAGTGCTTCGCTTTTCAAATTCCCCAACCCCGAACAAAGCCGACCCTGAGCTGCGCAGTCGTAATGGACCGCGCAGCTCAATCTGCTAACGCAGGAATGCCTGGTTGAGATTGGACCCGTGGATGTAGGTGTGGCAGCTTGTGCAGGGCGCCAGTTCCTGCGATCCTTCGCCCATGCCGTGGATCGTATCGGCAGCGACGTTGCTGTGACACTGGTTGCAAAGCGTGTTGATGTTCGCCATATTCAGCATCCGCGGATTCTGCGAGCCGTGCGGTGAGTGGCAAGCCATGCAGCCTTCCGCCTTGATGGCTGCATGTTCATACACAAAGGGCCCACGCGTGTCGGCATGGCACTTGGTGCACACTGCGTTCTGGTCCGCCGTGGAACGCAGATTATTGTTGCCGAAGCTGCCGTGTACGTCGTGGCAGTCGCTGCATTGCACCAGCCCCTCATTCACCTTGTGATGGAATGGCATGTTGAACTGCGACCGCTGATCGCTATGACACTGGAAACAAAGCGTGGGCTGCGAAGCTTTGAGCAGCTTGTCTCTCGCCTCGCTATCGCGGGCGGTGCTATTGTTATCGGTCAGATGCAGGGATGCCTGCAAAACCCTCTGCTCATCGGAGCCGTGAATTGTATGGCAACTGATGCAGCTTACGCCGGCCTTGGCATGCGGCGAGCGTGTGAAATTAGGATGAGATCCGGCATGGCAACCGAGGCACATCTCATCCACGTCCTTCGCCGAGGCCTTGACGGGGTTGAAGATCTTCGTCACATCCCCTCCGCCCTCAACATGCGCTTTGCCTGGACCGTGACAGTTCTCGCAGGTGATGCCGGAGTTGCCGTGCATCAGCGCCATTTTCGTGTGAGGATTGCCCGCGAAGCCCTTGGCCACTTCGTCATGGCAAGTGGCGCAGGTCTCCGAGCCCACATAACCGGAAGGCTGCACCGTTGCGGCGTTGGCCGCCGCCTTATCGCTTCCAGGAGGAGCAGCCGAAGCCGAGGTTCCGAGAATCCCCGCTACTGCTAGCGCGATAATGGCTGATCTCATCCAGGAGCGCATCGCTCCTCCTCTCTTTCGCGCCAAGTACTTCAGCAGATGCCCATGAATGCTGGGCTTATTGTGCCGCCGGATTGAAGCCGTGGATGTGATTGTTGTCACATTCATTCAGCACCGGAGTTCTTTTTCCAATCCAGTTACGAGCCAGTACCCTCAACGAAACGATCTTCAGTTGATTCGCGGCTCATTAGGCACAAGGGATCACTCGCCAAAGGATCGCCTGACGACGCAAAAGCTCGCGCACGGGAGCCGCCGCAGATCTGGCTATATTCGCATCGGCCGCATCTTCCGTTAAATCCCGCTGGGGTATGTAAAGCGCAAAATAGGGGAGAATTGCGGTAAATATCAACAAGATGGTCGCAGCGCACGTTTCCCGCTTTCAAAGGCAAGAAACCCGCCGGATAGATGTCGCCCTGGTTCGAGACAAACACAATCCCGTTGCCGTCACGAATCCCGAATCCGCGATAGACAGAGCTTTGCTTGATCTGGATCGAGGTCAGTCCGGCTCTTTTCATCCTTTCGAGCGCCACGCGCCGGTAGAATGGAGCTTCCGTCGTTTTCACTTGAAACGGCGCAGTCTGCGAGATCTCGAACACCCAGTTCATGCACCGTTCGCCCTGTTCGGGAGTAAGCGGCTGGAGTGTTTTTCCGCGCCCAACGGAGATCAGGAAAAACAAGCTCCAGCGCATGATGCGCAGCGACTTCAACAACTCATATATCTGTGGTAGATCGTCAGCCGTTTCCCGCGAAATCAGCGTATTGATCTGGACGGGCAGGCCCAGATCGCCCGCGGTCTTGACTGCACTCATCGTCCAGTCAAAACAGCCTTCTACTCCTCGCACGGCCTCGTGCTTCTCAGCCATCGAGCCATCCAGGCTAAGCCCAATGCTCTCGATCTCGTGCTCTTTCAACCGGGCCAGCGCTTCTGCTGTGAGCCTTGGCGTAGCGCTGGGCGTAATTGAGACGGCCAACCGCAATCTCCGCGCCTCGTCGATCAGTTCATAGAGATCGCCGCGCTGGAGAGGGTCGCCTCCGGTCAAAATCAGGTGAGGAAGTGGCCTGTTGAAGCCTGCAATCTGGAGAAGAAGCGCCTTGCTTTCGACGTGCGTCAACTCGCACGGATGCGGAGTTGAGATGGCTTCCGCGCGGCAATGCCGGCAGGCCAACTGGCACGCCCGCGTCATTTCCCAGTAGACCAAAGCAGGATTCATTGAGTAGTCGCGAGCGCTGCGGCGGCAGCTGCCGGAACATGGCTCAGAAACGATTGCCGGGATATCCGTTGAGGTTCCTTGCATGCTTCCCCTTCCAAACGCGGCCGCGTAGCTCTTCGTTAGTTCAGCGTTCTGGATGCCGAAATATGCCGCGTTTAAGACACAAGCCTAGAAGCAGCTTTGAAGACACGCAGTGATACGTATCACATTTGGAAAGGCTGAAATGGCCGATAAACACGGAATGCTCTAGCGCTTAGGAAAAAAAGTAGAGTCTGCTGCACATTCCTCAAACCAGGATCGTCACCCGGTCGGGCGAGAGTTCCACAAAGTCACATTTCTGCTGCGGTTGCCCAGACCCTGCTTCCCGGCTCAACGGTCACTGATGATGTGATCGGAATCACGGCCCGAATTCCCCG
The DNA here is from genome assembly GCA_030049955.1 of Acidobacteriaceae bacterium. Next base: position 8,292 of record JASIJX010000140.1, on the reverse strand, counting down.
GCCTCTTCCAAAGTAGGAAGTAGGAAGCGGAGGTAGAGACATGACCAGAAGCGGACATCGACTTGAATTCAAGACGATCGTTGTCGCGACCGATCTCACTCATTCCGGGTCATGTGCGCTGCGATATACCGAAAAGCTCGCGAAGCTGCACAGATCGAAGTTGGTTATTGTTCATGCTGTTGACCCGGCTTGTTATGCCTTTCCAGAAGAGGTGCCGATGCTGATTGCTGCCGACCAGAGTGCGCGCGAAGCGTTGCGAACAATTGAGGAGGAGATCAGCTGCCAAGGCATTCCGACTCATTCTGTTACTGAAGCCTGCGCGATCTATGAACTAATTTTGCAAGCCGTGCTGGATCATCAGGCAGATCTGCTCGTACTTGGAACGCGCGCAGTTGCGAAAGTGGGACGTGCGGCTTTGGGGACGGTCGCCAGGCGGCTGCTTGCTGCTGCGCCGTGTCCCATCATGACGGTGCCGCCTGCAGCCGCCGCCAATGCGGAACTTGCGGGCTACTGGCGAAATGTGCTCGTCGCAACCGATTTTTCGGAGGCATCTCTGGCAGGTCTCGATCACGCGCAATCCATCGTCGGGGAACAGCTCATTGTGGTTCATGTGGCCGAGGACTCCGCAGGTGAGAATCGAGAACACCATCTCGAGCGTCTGCGCTTTCATGCGCCCTTCAATGAATCGCATACGGTGCCAGTGCAGCATGTGGTGACTGCGGGAGAAGCGGGCACAGTCATCGCCGAGCAAGCTGAACGCATACATGCAGATCTGGTTGTTTTAGGTGCCCCGAACGATGAGCTCCACGATGAAGACTTCGCAACGAGCACGGTATTGCAAGTGGTCTCGAACGTAAGCTGCCCGGTGCTTTGCGTGCCTTCAACGCGCAAGACATTCGTGGCAGAGATTGCGAATGAACTTGCGGCAACAGTTTGATACCGGCAGATAGCCGCGTGTCTATTAAAAGCAGGTGTCCCGCGATTTTGCGAGGTTTCTTATGCGAGAAAGAATGGCCATTGTTGACACGATTACAGATGTGGCCGAGCATCATGTACTCTTTGAGAACCTTATTCTGAATTGCGGGGGTAGACAGGCCTTCCCCGCTGCCGTCTGCTGGCCATGCAGCGCTGTTTCGCTCGCGGGCGCCATGGAAGCCGCGAAGGCCGGGATTATCCATCCGTTGCTGGTGGGACCAGAGCGCGAGCTATCCGCACTCGCAGCATCGCTTGGTCTCTATTTGGGTTCTTATGAAGTCATTCCCGCTGCTACCGAGCAGGATGCGGCGGAGAAGTCGGTGGAGCTATGCCGTAGCGGCCGCTCGTCCGCACTGATGAAGGGAAGTCTGCACACAGACTTGCTGATGCGCGCGGCGCTTCAGAAAGAAGGTGGACTGCGTACATCGCGGCGGTTTAGTCATGTCTTTGTTTTGGAGGCGCCCCTTTACAAGCAGGCGCTCTTTATTACGGATGCCGCGATCAATATCTATCCCACACTTGAAGAAAAAGTGGATATTGTGCAGAACGCAATCGATCTGGCTCAGGTGCTCGGGATAGCTGAACCACGGGTGGCGATACTCTCAGCGGTGGAGACGGTAAATCCTAAGATCGTGTCGACCATCGATGCCGCTGCACTCTGTAAAATGGCCGATCGCGGCCAGATCGTTGGCGCCGTACTGGACGGCCCATTAGCGTTCGACACGGCAGTCAATGCCGAGGCAGCTCGCGTGAAGAATCTGAAGTCGCCTGTTGCCGGCGAAGCCGATATCCTGCTTGTTCCCGATCTCGAGTCGGGCAACATGCTCGCCAAGCAACTCGAGTACCTGGGCGGCGCGCGGCTTGCCGGCATCGTTCTGGGCGCCAAGGTCCCGATCATTCTCACGAGCCGCGCCGATACTTCGGAGTCGCGTGTTGCTTCGTGCGCAATCGCTGCTGCATTGATCGATCGCGAGGCCGCGAAAACACGCGAAGACCTCGATGCAGCCGTACTCACTGCAAGGGACTTGCCGTAAGTCTTTCGTTTGACCCCACGATCATCTGATGTGACGGCGAGTCACGTGACGGCGAGCACAGAATATTCCACACAAAAGGCGGAAACATTGACAGTTGGGGGAGCAAGATGAACGCTCATTCGGATGATCGGACACTGTAACAAGCGTTCCGATGGCATTCGACCATTCTGGGAAGATCAGGAGGTGCCCCATGGCGTCTATGACAATGAAGCCCGGTTGGGTAAAGCCAGAGACAATTCTGTTAGCCTCCCAAGCGCCGGTCAATGAAACGGTCTTTGAGTTTGCACTGGCTCAGGCCCGCGAATTCCACGCGAAGTTGATCCTCTTCCACGCCTATGACACGTTGATGGTAACAACCTCGGAGACCTCGGGCATCTGCTACTACGACTTCGAGGGAGCGGAGCGGGTGGAAAAGCAGCACCTGGAGCCGTTCGCCGAACGGGCTCGGCAAGCGGGAGTCGAGTGCGAGGTGGTGGTTCGCCCAGGGCTACCAGATGACCGGATTCTGGCTTACACCCGTGAGCACGAAATCGACCGCATTGTGATGGGAGCGCACTCGCCTGGCCCGTTTGAGAAACTGCTGGTGGGCTCAGTGGCGAAGTCGGTGCTGCGCCATTCGGTCACGCCTGTCTATATTGTCGGACCGAAGGTCGCGATTCCCGAGGCGGGCAATTTTGCCGTCCGCACGGTGCTGTGCGCAGTGGGCATGCACGAATCGAGTGAAGTTGTAGTCAGGTTCGCGGCGGAGCTAGCGGCGCAGCGCGAGGCGCGACTGGTGCTTCAGCATGTGATCGAGCCATGGAAGCACGCGCAGCTTTTGGCCGCCTGCTCGCTGGATGAACTGGAAACTAACCTGCTCCGGCTCGTTCCAATTGAATCGCTGGAGAAGGTGAAGGTTCGTGCCATTGTGACACCAGGCGATCCTACCTTAGAGCTGGTCCATCAGAGCCGTGCGCAACGGGCCGGCCTGATTGTACTGGGCGCGCAGTGGGCTTCGGCATTTGCCGGAATCACGCGTCCAGGCGTGGTTTACAAGACGATCGCTCACGCTCATTGCCCAGTGATTGCACTCTCGCCGGTAGTCGTGGCCGAGTACGCCTCGGAGGAGAAGCCGGCAGTCGAGTCTTATGTGCCGAGCGCGTTTTAGCTCTGACGGTGGCGTACTGCACCTGGTTGCGGCAGATCGCACGCCGGATTGGAGGAACCATGTTAAGTCGAATCTATATTTGTATTGGAATTGCGGCGCTCAGCGCAGCAGTTGTTTGCGCCCAGCAGACGAAGATCACTATCCAGGCGCCGAGAACGCCTGCCGACAATGGCAAGGTGATGTACGAAAATTATTGTGCTTCCTGCCATGGGCTGGACGGCCGCGGACGCGGCCCTACCGCTGAGGCATTGAAATTTCCGCCGCCGGATATTACGACTATGACTAAGTCACATAACGGCACCTATCCGGCGCAGCACGTTGAAGCCGTGCTTCGGTTCGGGGTTGATAATCCGGCGCACGGATCGAAGGAAATGCCCATATGGGGGCCGGTTCTTAAATCGATGGACCACGCCGAAGGCTCGAACCCTGTGCAGGCGCTTCGCATTACCAACCTGGTCCGCTATGTGGAGACACTGCAAGTGAAATGAGGAAAGCGAGTGGAGCTACCGGGTTCGCGGGACTAGCGGAGCCGGAGAGTTCCCGAGCTTTAGTTTCGCCAGCCACACTAGCAGGCGGAAAGCCTTTCAAGAGCGGCAGGCTGCAAAACATTCAATACGACGCCGTGCGTGGAGATCAACTTTTCTTTGCGGAAGCGACCAAGCGTCCGCGTGACGGTTTCGCGGGTAGTCGCTGCCATCGATGCAAGCTCATCATGGGTGAGTGGCATCGTGACGACCGAATTAGGCGCTTCGCGTTTGGCGTTGGCTGACCATTCGAGTAGAAGGCGGGCAAGTCTCGCGGCGGGGGAACCTGGCAATGCGACCAAGCAAGCCTCATCGAAGGCTGCGCGGTAGTCTTCCGCGAGCGCTCGGGCCGCACCCAGGCTGGCATCGCCATATTCCAGCAGCATCTGCTTGAAAAGCTTAGTGCGCAGCACGCGTACCTGACAGGGCTCAATTGCTTCTGCAGTAACCTCGTATTCCTCGCCTCTCAGTGCTGCACCGATGCCAAGAACATCGCCAGCCGACGCAATGCGAAGGATCAAGGTACGGCCTTCGCGGGAAGTAGCCGAAACCTTGACTCGGCCAGAGCAGATAACAAAAACCGCGCCGGACTCGTCACCTTCGCGGAAGAGGATGTTGCCGCGACGATATTCCATCGGGATTGAATTGGCTTCCAGGAAAGAGCGGGAACATGCGCTCAAGTCACAAAAGGCGTGCTTTCCAGCCTGCGGGCAGTCAAGGCAGTTTGTCATCGTCATTCCTCCATGGCGTCTTTGTCCTTCTTCCTCGCAAGTTGGATGCCAAACCAGTTTTAGTGTGATTTCAATCACTTATGGCTGCGCCATTTGGCCCATCTGGGTCAAATGGCGCAGACTCTTGCGTCATTTGACCCAATCGCACAACCGCCTCTCGCTGGTAGGATGGACATTCAGGCAAAGAATGAGATGAAGGAAGCGGTGCGCATCGTCGTCATCGACGACAACCCAGGCAGCCTGGAACTGCTTTCCACTGCGCTGACGCGTCCTGGGGTTGCGGTCCACACAGCGTTGACGCCCGTCGACGGTCTTGAACTCGTCCGCAAACTGCACCCGCAACTTGTTATCACCGATCTGGTGATGCCGGAGATCGGTGGACTTGAAGTACTGCAACGAGTCGTCGAATTTGACCCGTTGATCGATGTGTTATTGATGACCGCGCACTATACGACAGAGACTGCTGTCGCGGCCATTCGTAACGGTGCAGCCGATTATTTGCAGAAGCCCGTTAAGATTGCGCTCCTGAGAGAACGTGTCGCACGCTTATTGGCATCGGCCGAGCAGCGGCGAAAACTAAACGCGGCGGCTCTCGACGATTCTGATTCCAACTTCGGAGGGATGATTGCCCGAAGTAGCCAAATGTGGCATCTCTTCGCGATGTTGGAGCGCATAGCCCCGCACTATCGTTCGGTACTGATTCAGGGTGAGACTGGAACAGGGAAGGATCTGGTCGCCAGGGCCCTTCACCATTTGAGTGAAGTGACTGGCCAGTTTATTGTGGTTAACTGCTCTGCGGTGGTAGAAACCCTATTCGAAAGTGAGCTTTTTGGGCACGTTAAGGGCGCGTTCACCGGAGCCGATCGAGACAAGACGGGATTGCTCGAACTGGCAAACGACGGCACTATTTTTTTGGATGAGATCGGCGACATCCCCCTTTCTACACAAGCGAAGTTGTTGCGCGCGCTGCAAAATCGGGAATTCCTTCCTGTGGGCTCACTCAAGCTGCGAAAAGTTAACGTTCGGGTTATTGCCGCCACACATCGCGATCTGCGCGCCGCGATAACCCACGGCAGGTTTCGAGAAGATTTGTATTACCGGCTGTCAATGGTCGAACTCGACGTGCCGCCGCTTCGCGATCGCCCTGGAGATATTTCGCTGCTGGCGCGCCATTTTACACAGAAGTTTGGCAGAGAATTCGATAAGCCGGTTGCCGGCTTGACGCCACGCGCGCTGATTGTGCTGGAGCATCATAATTGGCCGGGCAACGTGCGCGAACTGGAGCATGTGATCGGTCGCGCGTGCATGCTTGCAGATAACGCTTTGCTTGATGTGGCCGATCTGCCGGCCGGACTCGGTCGGCAGATCGTACCGGCGGCGGAGGACTTGAAGAATGTTGTTTCACCACTTGCGGACCAGGAGCGACGCATGGTGGAGGAGGTGTTGCGTGAGGCCCAGGGCAACCAGTCAGAAGCGGCGCGGAGGCTCGGAATTGGACGGGATGCGCTGCGCTACAAGATGAAGCGCTTTAAGCTTTGAGCCAAGAGGATTGCAGGAGCCTGCCGACGCACTGACGCAGGTTGGATGGCCTGATCGGTTTGATGAGATAGGTGGAAAATCCCGCTTCTGAAATGCGATCAGGGGCTGTCTGTGTAACAGCCGCTGTAAGCGCGACAATAGGCAGCCGCTGGAACATGGGCATTTTTCTGAGTGCGGATGCTGTTGAGTAACCGTCGAGCTCGGGCATGTGCAGATCGAGAATCACCAGATCTGGTTGAAAACGCTCGATGATGTCCAACACCTGCTTTCCATCCTGGGCTTCCTCCACAACGTAGCCGTTAACCTCAAGAATCGACCGTAGCAGATCGCGACTACTCGCCGTGTCGTCCGCGATTAGTATGCGTTGAGGTTCCTGGGGAGCATTTTCACAGGTCAACGGTAGATCCTCAGCGCGAGGTTACCGATCAACATCAGGCTTGATCTGTGATTCCGGTCACATTCCGGAGCACCGGAAGAGTGAAATGAAAACGGCTTCCACGGCCAAGTTCGCTTTCGACCCAAATCTTGCCGCCTTGCATTTCAACGAGCTGTTTGCAGATGGTGAGACCGAGGCCGGTCCCTTGACGCACACCCGTTGTTGTATAGCCAACCTGGTAGAACTTGTCGAAGATCCTGTCACATTCTGCAGAGGGGATTCCTATTCCTGTGTCGGCAACTGTGATCTGAACATGGTCTGCAATTTCACGCGCGGTGATGTGGACTTCTCCGCCAGGATCAGTGAACTTCACACCGTTGCTGAGCAGGTTATAAAGAATCTGGCGGACGCGAAGCAAATCGGCTAGTACACGGACGTCAGGGATTTGCCCCTCGCGCATTGTGACTCTCTTGCCTCCTGCAAGAGGACGGATGGCATTCACAGTCTCTGAAATGACGGCTTGCAGCGACAGGCCCTCAGTTCGAACGGCCATGCCGCCCGCCTCAATTCGGCTCAAGTCCAAAACATCATTGATCAAGCTGAGCAGATGGTCAGAATCGCTTCGAATGTGGTGGACAAAGCGTCTCTGCTTCTCGTTGAGTGGTCCAGCCTCCTGTTCCGCAAGTAGCTCTGCAAAGCCGATGATCGTATGCAGCGGTGTCCGCAACTCGTGGCTTACGCTGGCAATAAACTCACTTTTGAGCTGGTTCAGGCGTTCAGCTTCCTGGTGACGGGCCTCAAGTTCGGCGAGGTAGCTTTTCTTAAGCGATTCGATTTGTTGTTCGGCGCGCTTCCTCTCCGTCACGTCCCGGATTATGGCAGTAACGTATATGCCATTGTCGGTATGCGTAGGGCTCAGACTGATTTCTACCGGAACTTCCGAGCCATCCTTGCGCCGTGCGCGCAAATCGAGCCCGAGGCCCATCGGCCGGATGACTCCCGCTGCTTCGAAAGCTCTGCGGTGCGCCGCATGTCCAGCACGAGCGGATTGCGGAACGAGAAGGTCCACTTGCATCCCGACGAATTCGTCCTGGTCATAACCAAACAGAAGCTCGGCGGTTCGATTTGCGATGATGATTTTTCCGGACGAATCTACCTGTAAAATCGCGTCCGGCGCGTTCTCGATAAGTTCGTGGAATCTGCGTTCAGCGAGCATCTCGGCGCGGGCAAGTTGTTCACTGGCCAGCAATCTTCTGTGTTCGGTTACATCACGGGATATCTTCGAGACACCAGTGATATTTCCGGACGCATCCCGGATGGGTGAAATGGTGAGCGAGACGACGATCGAGCGACCATCCTTATGCAGTCGGGTGGTTTCGTAGTGATCGATGCGTTCCCCACTGCGGAGGCGCTTCAGTATCTCAGTTTCTTCGTGCCGCAGTTCCTCTGGAATGAGAATTGTCACGGGCTTCCCAATTACTTCATCCGCGGCATACCCAAAGATTCTTTCTGCACCGGCATTCCAGCTTGTGATGATCCCATCGAGAGTCTTGCCGATGATTGCGTCGTCTGAGGATTCGACAATCGCAGCCAGCCAACGCTCCGCATCGACCCGTTCTAACGAATCGGTCTTGTTAAGCGGAAACAGTACAGGATCGTCCATCGTACAAACCTGGATGGGCCGGAAGTTAGCCCTATTTTAGCGTGGGCGATCATCGACTGCCAATCAGGGCGCAATGAGACCCTTGGAACTGTGGCTGGTGATGGCATAGCCATCGACAAGATTTCGTGCGTCGGTGAGCAGAGCTTCGGCGCGATGCAGCGACTCGAGTCGGCGCTGTTTTTCGGCTTCGACGTCGACACGCGAATACGCTGCGCCGCCAATATGCACTGTGGCATCGTTCAGGCGCGCGGCAAAGGTTGAATTGAGAGCGTTCACTGCTGCCTGCGCCGCGGGCAGCACCTC
>JASIJX010000139.1 GCA_030049955.1 Acidobacteriaceae bacterium | reverse complement strand
GCTTCGGCTGCAGCCTTGGCCTTGGCCTCGGCGGCCGCGCGCTCCTCGGCCAGCCGCGTGTCCACTTCCGCTGCTTCCACCGGATGAATCTGGTGGTAGTATTCGTTCGATCGCGCAAGCTGCTGCCGGTCGAGCAGCAATCCGCCAAAGCGGTCATCGGTCGCCAGCTCGAACTCCTTGTCCATCTTGATCGCCTCGAACGGGCAGACCTCCACGCATATCTGGCAGCTCATGCACACCGAGATATCAATATCGAAGCGCGTGGGATAAAACTGCGGTTTGCCTACCGCATCAGGCTTTTTATCGGCCGATTTATCAATGTAGATGCACTTCGGCGGGCACTCTTTCTCGCAAATCTGGCAGGCCACGCAGCGCAGCCCAGCCTCCCAGTCCTTCCCGTCATACACGAGGAACGGAAAATTACGCGACGCCTCAGGCAGCGGAGCGCGTTCCTCCGGGTACTCGACCGTGACCATGCGTTCTTTGGAGACGTAACTGCCGGCGAAGTTCTTCGCCGTCTCCAGCATGCCCTTTAGGATTCCTTCACCCAGCAATGCAAACCTCCGGTTTGCAGTGAACAGTTAGCAGCGGACAGCTAACAGTTCAGCGATATTGCACTTCGGCAACTGTGAGCTGTCCGCTGTCAGCTGCCAGCTTTTTCATCGATCCACTTCCCCCAGCACAATGTCCACGCTGCCGAAAATCAGCACTACGTCGGCGACATTGTGGCCGAGGCACATATCTTCCAAAACTGTCAGGTTGATTAAACTCGGCGGCCGCACCCGGTAACGATACGGATTGGGACTGCCGTCGCTGATCACATAAAAACCAAGTTCGCCCTTCGGCGCCTCGATGCGCGCGTACGACTCGCCCGGCTTCGGCCGGAATCCGCGAATCTTCGCCTTCGCATCCATCACCGGCCCGCCGGGAATGTCCTTGAGCGCCTGCTCAAGAATCCCAATCGACTCGCGCATCTCCAGCACCCGCACCATATAGCGGTCGTAGATATCGCCGTGAGCTCCGAGCGGCACGCGGAACTTGAACCGGTCGTAAATGCCGTAATGATCTACCTTGCGGATGTCGTAATTGACGCCAGTGGCGCGAAGCATCGGCCCGCTGATTGCGGCATTGACAGCCAGCGCCGGCTTCAGCACGCCCACTCCCTGACACCGCGCCATCAGGATCTCGTTGCCTGTGAGCAGCCTTTCGAACTCGTCAACAAACGCGGGCAAACCAGCAACCACCTTGCGAGTCGCATTCATCCACGCCTCGGTCGCGTCCACGCGGCAGCCGCCAAAGCGCATGTAGTTGCACATCATGCGCGAGCCGGTCAGCGACTCGAACAGATCCAGAATCTTTTCGCGCTCACGGAAGGCATACATCAGCGGCGTGCCGCTCGCGCCCATCTCCTGCAGCAGAAAGCCGATGGTCGAAGCGTGGTTCTGCACCCGCGTCAGCTCTGCCAGAATCACGCGCAGATACTGCGCTCGCTCGGGAACCTCCTGGGCGGCGAGCTTCTCCACCGCCATCGCGTAGCCCCAGTTGTTCGAAAGCGAGCAGAAATAATCCAGCCGGTCCGTGTACGGCATGATCGCGAGATAACTCATCGTCTCGCCGAGCTGCTCGTGGTTGCGGTGCAGATAACCAAATACCGGCTTGAGCTTGATCACCCGCTCGCCGTCCAGCACCACGTCCATCCGAAACACGCCGTGTGTCGAAGGATGGTGCGGCCCCATCGCGACTTCCAGCAGTTCGCCTTCGCCGTCGGGCTCAATCACCGGCGGCCGGTTCCAGCCGTTCAGCCGCTCGCTCCCCTGTTTTTCGAGCGTGTAGGAACTCATTCGCTTGCTCCCTGCCCCGGCGCAGCAGCTGCCGCCTTTGCCCGATGCTCCTGCGCGCGCTTCAACACGGAATCGTGCGCCGTGGGCTCGTATTCGAAATCATCCGGCTCCACGTAATCCTTGCGCATCGGATAATCCTTGAAGCCGTCCCACATCAAAATCCGCCGCAAATCGGGATGGCCCGTGAACACGATCCCGTAAAGATCAAAAACCTCGCGCTCCTGGAACTCCGCGCCGCGCCATACAGGCGTGAGCGATGGAATCTCAACATCCGTCCGGCTCGCCGTGCGCACCCGGATCACCAGCGGCCCATGATTCTTTTCGATGGAGTAGAGATGGTAGACCGCCTCGAGATATCCCGGCTGCGCGTGCTTGCGCGTCTCCTCGACCGTCTCCTCCACCTGCTGCTCAACCTTGCCTTCGGGACCGTCCACGGTTTTGGTGACCATCTTCTTCACCTTCACCTTCTCGACAATCTCCTTGTCGAGCCAGTCCACGCCCGTTACATTCGAGCAGAAATCGAAGGCCAGCTCCCGGTCGTCGCGCAGAAAGTGCGCAACGGCGACAACACTTTCGCGCTCGAGCACGAGCGAGTGCTGCGCCGCCGGTCCTGGATTCAACAAAATATCCGCGCCCGCGCCCGGCACTGCCGCTTCAATCGCCGATTTGATTTCTTCAACACTCTTCATCAGCGGATCACCACGGGAACCGTCCACACGCCGGGATTCGACGTCGGTTCAAGATCGTGCTCGCCCGGCTCGGGAACCGGAAACTCGCTCTGCGCATGCTCGTCAAGATGCCGAGGCCGCTCTTCGCCCGTCAGGCTCTGCTCATCAATCTTCTTCTGCAGCGTCATGAACGCCTGGATCAGCGCCTCCGGCCGCGGCGGGCAGCCAGGAATGTGCACGTCCACCGGAATGTACCGGTCGATGCCCTTCAGCACGTTATAGCCCTGCTTGAACGGCCCACCCGAAATCGCACAAGCTCCCATGGCGATCACGTACTTCGGCTCAGCCATCTGGTTGTAGAGCCGCACTACCTGCGGGGCCATCTTCTTGGTCACGGTGCCGGAGACGATCATCAGATCCGCCTGCCGCGGCGACGGCCGGAAGACTTCGGCGCCAAAGCGCGCTAGATCGTACCGCGCCATCGTCGTCGCAATCATCTCGATGGCACAGCAGGCAAGCCCGAACTGCATGGGCCACACCGAGCTGCGGCGTCCCCAGTTGTAGAGCTCCTGCAGGGTGGTCACAAACACGCCCTGCTTGCCCATTTCGATTTTCAGTTGTTGATCGACTGCCATAATTTCGTTTCGCTCCTAAGAGCGTCCCTGCCTACCAATCGCTGGTCACTGTTCTTACGCCCACGTCAGCACGCCCTTGGCCCATGCCCACGCAAGCCCCTCCACCAGCAGCAGCACAAACACCAGCATGGCCGCGCACGCGGCCGCGCTCAGTCCGGTAAAGGCCACAGCAAACGGGAGAAGGAAGACCGCTTCCACGTCAAAAATCAGAAAGATAATCGCGTAGAGGTAATAGGCCGAGCGGAACTGCACCCACGCATCGCCCTTCGAAACAAGGCCGCACTCATAAATTGCATTCTTGATCGCGTTCGGTTTACGGGGCGAGAAAAACTTCGCCCACGCCCAGGCCAACCCCAGCGGTGCAAGCCCGAATCCCAACGCCGCCACAAACAAAATCGCGAGGGGAAAATATGGATCGGAAACCATAGAAATGAACGAAGTCCTTCTCTTTTAAGTTATCAGTTTGAAGCCGGGTACGGCGAAGGAAACAGGAAGAGTTGATGCAGTTAAACCTCAATTTTCCACGCTTCATCCCATGTTATGAACTATTCGCTGTTTGGCAGGCTTTCCGCAGTGTTGCACGTCACGAAAACAGCTTGCGGAACAAAAATCTACACAGGCCGCAGACAGCCGCGGAAGGCCTCCATAATGACAAATGACAAAAATGACAAAGGCGCTTCCGATCGATCGAAGCCCGCTCTGGAAATCCTTTCATCGCATCCCAGTTAACCTATCGGAATGACGGAAGCAAGGGAGAGGCCGCGCGTGTCTGCAACTCCGGTTCTGAAAGTCGAGGCGCTGCGCAAGAACTACGGTTCCCTCGAGGCCGTCAAAGGCATCAGCTTTGTAGTTTGCCCCGGCGAAATCGTCGGCCTGCTCGGCCTCAACGGCGCCGGCAAAACCACCACCATCAGCATGATCCTCGGCGTGCTCGAGCCAACGCAAGGCTCCATCCACATCGCCGGCATCGACCTGCGCCAACACCGCTCGCGCGCCCTTGAACACACCAACTTCGCTGCCGTCTATGCGCCGCTGCCCGGTAACCTCACCGTCTACGAAAACCTGCGCGTCTTCGCGCTCATCTACGGCGTAAAGGACATCCCCGCGCGCGCCGAACACCTTCTCGACCAGTTCGAGCTCGCTCGCTTTCGCAATGTGAAATGCGGCCTCCTCAGCTCCGGCGAGCAAACACGAGTGGGCCTTGCCAAAGCCATGCTCAACCGCCCCGACATCCTGCTCCTCGACGAGCCCACAGCGTCCATCGACCCGGCAAGCGCCCGGGACATCCGCAGTACGATTGAAAAATTCGTGCGCGAGAGCCGCGTTGGCGTTCTCTGGACCTCGCACAATATGTATGAAGTCGAACAGGTTTGCGACCGCGTGCTCTTCCTTTCGCACGGCGAAATCATCCTCGAGGGCGACCCCAAAACGCTACCCGGTGACTATGGCAAGCCCTCGCTCGAGGAGCTGTTTGTGAGCGTGGCCCGCGAGCCGCTGAACGAGAGCCTGAAAGAAACCGGCGAATGGGAGGGCAACGGGCGATGAAACCCCGGCGTGTGGCAGCCATCGCGCTGCGCCAGTTCTATCTGTTCCGCGGCAGCACCGCGCGCGTCATTCCCCTCTTCGCCTGGGTCACCATCGACATGGTCCTCTGGGGATTCATGACCAAGTACCTCAATGGCGTGACCGGCTCGCGCTACAGCTTTGTGCCCGCGCTTCTGGGCGCCGTACTCTTCTGGGACTTCATGTCCCGCGTGATGCAGGGCGTCACCACCGCATTCTTTGAGGACGT
>JASIJX010000138.1 GCA_030049955.1 Acidobacteriaceae bacterium | reverse complement strand
GGCACATCGGTCAGCACCACCGAGCCGGCCCCAACGCGCGAGTTCTCGCCTACGGTGATATCGCCGAGCACATTGGCGTTGTTGCCGATGAAGACGCCGTTGCAGATGGTGGGGTGACGCTTGCCCTGCTGCTTGCCGGTGCCGCCCAGCGTGACACCCTGATACATTGTCACGTCGTCGCCGACGATTGCTGTTTCGCCGATCACCACTCCTGTGGCGTGATCGATGAACAGCCGCCGGCCCAGCGTGGCGCAAGGATGGATATCGACGCCGGTGAAGAAGCGGCCCATCTGCGAGAGTAGCCGCGCAGGCAGCGGCAGGCCGGCGTACCACAGCTTGTTCGCAATGAAGTAAATCCAGACAGCCCAAAGTCCCGGATAGCAGAGCAGGACTTCGGCAGCAGAGCGTGCAGCAGGATCGCGCTCCATGATGGAGCGGATGTCTTCGCGCATTCGGGATAGGGCGAACATAGGGAACAGGGAACAGGGACAGGGAACAGGTCCGAGACAAAATCAAAGCATGTTGCTGCTTTTCTATTCCCTGATCCCTGTTCCCTAAGCCCTGCTTTTCTACGCCGTTACTGCGATCGGCTCCGGCTGGAGGGCCAAGGCCTGCTGGCGCAGCGGCTCGAAGAGGACGCTGGTGAGATAGCGCTCGCCAAAGCTGGGCAGTACGGTGACGATGAGCTTGCCTTTATTCTCGGGACGGGCGGCAACCTTGAGAGCCGCAACCACCGCCGCTCCGGAACTGATGCCGACGAACAGCCCCTCCTCGCGCACCAGCCGCCTTGCCATTTCGATCGAGTCGTCGTTGGTGACCTGAATCACCTCGTCGATGAGCTTGGTATCGAGGATGGAAGGCACGAAACCTGCGCCGAGACCCTGGATTTTGTGCGGGCCAGGCTTGCCGCCGCTGAGCACCGCGCTATCAGAAGGCTCGACGGCAATCGCTTTGAATGATGGCTTGCGCGGCTTGATATAGTTCGCCACGCCAGTGATAGTGCCGCCGGTGCCAACGCCGGAAATGAGGAAATCCACAGCTCCATCGGTGTCGTTCCAGATCTCGGGGCCGGTGGTGGCAAGGTGAATGGCGGGGTTGGCGGGATTGTCAAACTGCCGCACGACGTATCCATTCGGGGTCTTGTCCAGGATTTCATTGGCCTTGGCAATGGCTCCCTTCATGCCATTCGCCCCTGGGGTGAGCACAATTTCCGCGCCAAAGGCCAGCAGCGTGACGCGGCGCTCGAGGCTCGCAGTCTCGGGCATGGTAATGATCAGGCGATAACCCTTGACGGCGGCGACGAATGCCAGCGCGATTCCGGTGTTTCCGCTGGTGGCTTCGATGAGCACGCTCTTGCCGGGCGTGATCTTGCCCGCCTTTTCGGCGGCTTCGATCATGGCCAAGCCGATGCGGTCTTTTACGCTTGACAGCGGGTTATGGCTTTCCAGCTTGGCAACTACGATGCCCGGAAGTCCGGCCGATACGCGGTTCAGCCGCACCAGCGGGGTGCGGCCGATCAGTTCAGTTACATCTGCTGCAATGTGCGCCATAAAAATGATCCTCCTTCGCGGGCTTCACTGCCCGGACCTCTTTCTAAGGAATTTGCAGTGTGGTGCGGCTTGTCAGGGGAGAGCGAACGCCATCGACGATCAAGGTTTCGATCAAAGGCTTCGAGGCGCACTATGGCATCGGAGCTGTCACCCGGACGGTGTTAGCTACATCGATACATAGGAACAGCCTAGACCCGTGGGGGGAGGTATGGCAAGGGTCAATCCCCGGGACAGATCCCGCCGCACGGGTCCGTCAACCGGTATTCCGCAGGCCCGCCGCGATGCCACTGATGGTTGCCGCGATTGCCCGGTTCACCTCGGGTGTGTCTTCGCCGGCGCGTTTGCGGCGCAGCATATCGACCTGGATCAGGTGCATGGGGTCTACGTAGGGGTTGCGCAGCCGGATTGACCGCGCCAGCACCGGGTTGGTCTCGAGCAGCTCTTTTTGCCGCGTAATGGCCAGGATCGCGCGCACGCTGCGGTGAAACTCGGCGTCGAACATGTCGTATACGCGCTCGCGCAGCTTCCTGTCTTCGACCAGTGAAGAATAAAGCCGCGCCGTTGCCAGGTCGGCCTTGCCCAGCGCCATCTCAACGTTGCGCAGCAGGTCAATGAACAGAGGAAACTCGCGCGCCATGGTTTGCAGCAATTTCAGCTTTGCGGCGTCATTGCCCAGAAATTGTTCGACAGCGTAGCCCACGCCAAACCAGGCCGGCACCAGCAGCCGCGACTGCGTCCAGCCGAAGACCCAGGGAATCGCGCGCAGGTCCGAGAGCCGTGTAGATGCATTGCGGCGCGCCGGACGCGAGCCTATCTTGGCATTTTCCAGCTCGCCCACCGGCGTGGACTGCTCGAAATACCGCACCACGCCGGCATCGTCGAGAATGTGCTTGCGGTAAAAGCCGAAAGAAATCTGCGACAGTTCGTCGAGCGCGGCTTCCCACTCAGGCTTAAGAATGCCGGTGAAATGGCCCTCCGGGTCGCGCGCGTTGGGCCGGGCGAGTGCGTCCAAAGAGGCTGCGATCATCAGCTCCAGATTGCGCTCGGCCAGGATCTCGTCCGCGTACTTGAAATTGAGCACCTCGCCCTGTTCGGTGATGCGAATCTGGCCGTCGAAAGCATGGATGGGCTGCGCAAAGATGGAGCGGTGCGTGGGTCCCCCACCGCGGCCCACCGTGCCGCCGCGGCCGTGGAACAGGCGCAGACGGATTCCAGCTTCGCGCGCGACGTCGTGCAGGGCACGGTGCGCGCGAAAGATCTCCCAGGTGGAGGTCAGCATGCCGCCGTCTTTATTCGAGTCGGAGTAGCCGAGCATGACCTCCTGCCAGTTACCCCAGCTTTCGAGCAGTTTGCGGTAATCGGCCCGGGACCACAGTTCGCGGCAAACGGCTGGGGCGTTGCGCAGGTCCTCAATAGATTCGAAGAGCGGGACAGGCATGAGGCCCGGGTCGCGCTCGGAGCCCTCGACGCGGACGCCGCCCAGGCGAGCGAGGCGAATGACGGTGAGGATATCCTCGATCGTGGCTGCTCCGCTGATGACGTACTGCCGGATTGCCTCCGGAGCGCAGCCTTGCTTCACTTCGGCAATCACGCGGAATGTTTCGAGCACGCTCTCGGTCTCTGCCGAAAGCTCACCGGGCAACTGTGCGGCGGCGGTGTCGCGGATCGCTTCCTTGAGCGCGGCCGCGAGCACGCGGGCGTGCTGACGAACATCGAGGGAGTGCAGATGTAGCCCGAAGGTGCGCGCCTGCAGAATGAGCGGGTCGACCAGTGTGCGCGCGATGCGCAAACCGCCATTGGCAGCAAGCGAGCTGCGCAGCACGTCGAGATCGTCGAGGAACTCCTGCGTGCAGCCGTAGGGCGGCAGAGCCTGCGCCAGCTTTTCGTTCCCCGCCGAGGTGGTATTGGCGGTTACCGCTCGAGTACCGGCCCCGCTCTGGGCAAAATTGAGTTCAAGCGTGCGGTCGATGCGGGTCTTTATGCAGATCGCGAATCGCCGATAGTACTCGAATTCATATTGCGCGCCGAAGACCTGGCCTTCAGGCGTGTGCACCTGCGCCAGATACGCGCGCAGCCGCTCGAGCAGCGCATCGCTCA
>JASIJX010000137.1 GCA_030049955.1 Acidobacteriaceae bacterium | reverse complement strand
CCGCTTCGTGCCATCGTCCGTCAGTGAAAAAACAACCCGGCGGCAGGTAAGTCGTTAATTACCTCGAATTTACCGTCAAACAGCTGATTTTAAGTATTTTGGACCAAAAAAGGGGTGGGGATATGCAAGCCTTGAACAATAGTCAGCCGGTCCAGAGGTGTAAACACATCAGCGCCACAGGCGACCTCTGCTATTGGCCCGCCCTGCGTGGCAGGAGCCGCTGCTACATCCACATCGGCGATATCGCTCCCAGCTCAGGAACGGCGCCTGCAAGAGTTCTACTCGAACTGCCCGCCATCGAGAATCCGGCCTTGATCCAGGCCGCCATCGGCCAGGTGCTCGCCGCGCGGTCGGAAGGCAAGATCACCCCCCGCCGAGCCTCCCTCTACATCCACGCATTACAGATCGCCCGTCAGACCGTGAAGCAACTCCGGAGTATCAAGAATCAGGAGGCAGAAAAAAGGGCGGAGTAGCTCCGCCCTTTTCATTGCCCGAATTGTCGGAGATCCTGCAATCAGTGCAGACGGAAATCCACGTCGATGACTAACTGCACCGCAACCGGATGGCCCTGGTACATGGCCGGACGGAATTTGTACTGCTTCACGGCTTCGATGGCTTTCTCGTCGAGGCCCATGCCAGCGTGGCGCACCACGCGCACGTCCTGCGGATTGCCCTGCTGGTCGACGACAAGCTGCAGCGACACCGTGCCCTGGTAATTGGCCTTGCGGGCTTCCTCGGTGAACTCAGCCTCAACCTGATGAATCACGACTGGCGCGCTGACGCCGCCGCCCACCGACATGACGCCGCCACCATAGCCGCCGCCGCTGCCCACGCCGTTACCGGAACCATGGCCAATGCCGATTCCGCCACCCATGCCGGTGCCAAAGCCGGACTGAGCGCCGGATCCCTGTGAGGCCAGCGCGACCTGCGGAGAATCCTGCATGCCCATGATCGGCATTTTGGTGTTTGCCTGCATGTTGACATGAGCGTCAGGCTCAGCCGCCAGCTTCGGGTGGGCGATTTGCGCGATCTGCGCCGGCATCAGGTGAATTTTCGGCACCGGTATCGGCTTGGGCAACTGAGCCTTCACCGGCGGAGCTACATGGTGCGCGCCGCCGCCGCCACCGCCGCCCATCTGTTTTGCGACCGGCATTACCGGAGGTGGTGGATCGGTGAGGTTGAACTTGATGACATTCTCCGCGGTGTGAACCACTCTCTTGGACGTCAAGCCCAACCACAGGATGCCGCCGATGACAACCGAGTGCACGATAAACGAAATGGTTTTCGATTTCGGGTCCTTCTGGGTGGTGTAAAGAACGCCGCCGCGGCCCAGAATGCCGTTCCCCATAGACGGCACAGCCGCCGGCTTTACCAGTTGTGGCATTCCCTGCCACGCGAGAGACCCATCTTGCTGCACATCGAGTTGCGTGTCGAAAGCAAGCGAAGAGCGATTATAGGCTGCCGCCCCCTGCGACAGCCGTCCTCTCGCGCTTCCGCCAGACCGGATTTCACGGGGGCTCGATTTTGTACTCCGGGTGACAAGGTAACCCATACTGCTTTGCCGGAAACTCCCGGCCTCCCCTTTCAAAAATTCAGCCCCAACTTGCCTGATACGTTGGATGCCACCAGCGCGCCGCGAGTGAGGCGCGAGTTTTACCTACCAAATGCCCTTATCACTACCCGTAAGCTTTTGACCCACAGCCGCTACCGTCGCCAGCCACGGCAGCAGGCTGAGGCGCGCACCGTTATGCAGCGAGCCTTTGCTCAACACGCCGGCCAGTTGCGCCGTGTAAAGGCGCGCCGACTGCGGCATGATGGGCACTCGGATGAAGGCGCGCGCGTAATAGGTTTCTGCCGCCCCGAACCGCGCGGCACTCGTCACGAACTGCGGCAGCTCGAGCCCACTGCCGCGATAACGTTTTACGTAGTCCGAAACGATCTGCATGTAGGTGGCTGTGCCCTTCCAGATACCGGCCTTTTCCGCCGCGGCATGCAGATCGGCATAGTCGATCTGGTTCGATTCGTCCAGGCCAGCGCTGTCGATGATGTCGCACAAGCGGAAATAGAAGTGCCGGTACATGCGCTGCAGCGTGGAGATGAGCAGCCGCTCAGTGACAGACGGAACTTGGAAGGTGCGCTCGCCGACGCGCACCTGGCGAGCACGATCGAGAACCGACGAAGCAATCTCCACCTGCTCGCCGGTCTGGCCAAGGCGGCCGACATGAATTTCAACAGATTCCGGCAGTCCCGGCAGCTTGAAATTCCATTTGCACGCCAACCGGTCGCCCCAGCTGCGCGGCTCTATCTCGGCATTAAAACTGCGCTTCATCAGCAGGCAGACTTCTTCGGAGCTGGCGCTCGTATAAAGATCGAGATCGCTGCCCAGGTCCGGCCAGTGATCAAGCGACTTGATGACCGCGACGCCGTAGCCATGCTCGCTGAAGGCCGCGCAGATTGCGGCGAGATAAAGGACTCCGGTTTCGATGCGCAGGCGTTCGGCAGCCAGCGCCTGCTCGGCCCACTCTGCCCGCATCGCGTCGTTTTCTTCAACGGCTAGCGCGCGAAGTGCGCCAAGCCCACGCACGACGACGTGATTCAATTGCGCCTGCGCCAGCAGCTCGTCAAACTGCGCCCGCGTGAGAGTAAGAACATCCGACCTGAGCGAAGAACTGCTCGCAGGATTCGAAGCAATCGTGCTGCGGCCTGAAATCAGCAGGCGCGACAGCAGGGTGAGCGATTGCTGCGAGGGGTATTGAGTGGTCTGTGTGCTCATAGTCCGTGGGCTCTTTTTGGTTTACTGCGGATTCTGCTGCGTGTCCGGACGCTGCGGCGTGCCTTGGTTCTGCTGCGTATTGGAGCGCGGCGTCAGCGAAGGCTCCTCGCTGGAGGGCTGCTGCTGTTGCTTGTTCTGGTTCTGATTTTGATTCTGCCTCAGATTCTGCTCCTGGTTCCTCTGGTTCCGGTTCGAAGGTGAATTGGCCTGCGCGCCGCCGCGCGGAGTCAGTTCCACCGGAACGCTCTGCTCGTGGCGCTGCTGGCCGTAGACTGTGAGCGCGCTGTTGACCTTGCTGTCGCTGTCATTCGCGACGGTGATGATCTTCTGGCCGTCGGCAAAGCTGCTGGTGGCAATGCCCACGCGGTCGTTGGCATCAGCGGCCCTCCACGACTTTTCATAGAAGAACTGCGCCGACTCAAGATCGCCGTCGCGCTCGGCCACGTAGGCGCGATTATTGAGCGAGAATGCGCTCGAGGGATCGATCTGGTAGGCGCGCAGAAAGTTCTGCCGGGCCGCGGACCACTGGTTCTGGTTGGCCTCAAAGACGCCGCGTTCGTTGAACTTCAGCGCTTCGAGTTGCGGCTGCGTCATCAGCGCCATACGGGCCTTGAGCCGCTTGGCGCTGGCCGCAGCCATGGAGCTGACAGATTTGCCGCGCCACGCTTTCTCGGCGGTCACGGAAACGCGCTCGGAAGTATGCAGGTCGGCCACCTGCGTGTAGTACTTTAAAGCGCCGTCATAATCGCCCACGGATTCATCGGCAACGCCGAGATTGTTCATGGTGAACGGATTGTGAGGATCCGCTGCGAGCGCCTGCTGGAGCATGGCGATCGCCTCGAATCCCCTGCCCCCGCTCAGCAGGCGCATGGCGTCGAGATTAACGCGATTGATCCGCATGGACACGTCCTGGAGGCTGTCGTATGCGGCACGCATCGGCTTGCCTTTAAGGCTTCGCAGGCTGCTCATGTCGATGGGCGCGTCGCAACCCTGCTCGGTGGCCAGCTGGTAGTACTTGTGCGCTCGCTCAAGATCACCGCGCAACTCGGCGACGTAACCGAGATTGTTCAGCGTGAACGGATCCGACGGATCGTAGAGGTAGGCTTTTTCGAAGAGCGCTTGCGCTCTCTCGTACTGGTTTCTGCGGACCGCTTCCACACCTGCGCGGTTTAGGCGCTGCACCGGGCTGCTCTTGCTGTGTAGTGGAATATCCAGGATCAGCTTGTCCTTGGCCCGGGCCTGCGGAACCACGAGCGCTGCGCCCAATGCAAAGGCACCCAGATACTTGAGGAAGGTGGTTTGGCTTTTGGTCATGTTTCGGTGCCGCAAACGGCTCGGTCGGGTGCTGCTCGTGTTTATTAGATGCGGTGCGGCTTTGCGTGTTGTCTTCGCGTGCAAAGTTGTGCAGGCCACCCATCGGGAATGTTGCGCCATCCAATAGGTATGTTCGAAATCCAGTAGGCGGGGTGTACGCAATGGGTCGATCTCTCGCATGGACTTTCGCAGGGGCCCTTATTGGCGTAATAGCAATGACGCAGGCTGCCGGCGCTTGGGCGCAATCGGAGAAGCTTCCCGATACTCACGCCACGCTCGGTGCCGACATTCCGGCCGCGGGAAAGACCGCGCTGCCGCCGCTGCCGCCCGGCAAAAGCACTATCTTCGGCGGCTCGATTCGCGATGTGGATCCGGTGCGCGATCAGTTTCTGCTCGACATTTACGGCGCGCGGCCGATGAAGATCCTCTTTGACGAGAGGACTCAGGTATACCGCGACGGCGTAAAGATTCCGCTGCACGATCTGGGCACGGTGAAGCACGCGTCAGTGCAGACGACGCTGGATGGAACACACATTTTTGCTATCAGCGTTCATATCCTCTCCGAGCTACCGCAGGGAAGCTATCGCGGCCGGGTGCTGCGGTACAGCTCGGTGACGGGCAAACTCGAAATCGACGCCTCGCCTGCGCCGCCATTCACTGTAATGGTTTCGCGCAATGCCTCCTTCGTGCGCAAAGGGCAGCCGGCATTCACGTCTCAGGGCTCCGGACCCGAAGATCTACTGCCAGGCGCGCTCGTAGAGGTCACGTTCCTGCCAGGCGAGGGATTGCATGTAATCGCCAATCAGGTTGTGGTGCTGGCCGTGCCAGGATCTTCGTTCATCTTCAGCGGAAGCATAACGGCGCTCGACACAGCCCGGGGAACGCTGGTGATCATCGATCCGCGGGATCAGACGAGCTACCAGATCGTTTTCAGTCCTTATCAGTTTGCGAACACCCGTAATTTGCGTGTGGGCCAGCGCGTGCGCGTGGTCGCCAGCTTTAACGGCAGCGAATACGAGGCGAGCAGTATTGCCGTTTTTTAGGGTTTGCCGGACTGCGGCGCAACTGCGATTCGGGAAGTCAGAACCGCGCGTCAAGTACCCTGTAAAACCGCTGCCGAAATCCATGCAGTAAGTTAGTGGCAGTAAGTTGGTGATAGATGCACCGTTTAGGTTGCTTCCGCTTGTCTTGTCGATCCATCGCTCGATCCGCAATGACACTCGATCCGCAATGATGACTTTTACATGTTTCCAGCCCGCGCTTGCTGCGCGGCGCTGCTCGCTTCCACAGAGGAAGAATGGGTTCCAACAGCAGGCGTGATTTCCTGAAGATCTGCGCTCAATCGGTTCCGGTCATGCTTGCCACGCCATTTCTGGACCGTGCGGGCGCGCAGCCGGCAGTCCGCACCCCGGCCACCCGCACTCCTACTACCATCGACCGTTTTATCGATCCGCTCCCAATTCCCAAAACGCTGCGGCCGGTAGAGACGCGCAAGGACGCGGAGGTGTACCGCGTACGGATGATGGAGTGCCAGCACCGTTTCCACTCGCAGCTCGCGCCGTCACGCGTTTGGGGATATGAAGGACAGTATCCAGGACCCACATTTGAGGCCTTCCGCGGGCGGGCCGTCGAAGTGCATTGGGAAAACCGTCTGCCGGTGCAGCACATATTTGGGATCGACCCACATATCCACGGCGCCATGCCGCCGGCGCCTG
>JASIJX010000018.1 GCA_030049955.1 Acidobacteriaceae bacterium | reverse complement strand
TTGGCCAGCGAAGTGAAGGAGTACAAGCTGAGCCACCTGCGCCGCCTGGACGTAACCCCGGGCATTACCGGCCTGTGGCAGGTGCAGGGCCGCCAGGACCCCTCGTTCGCCAGCTACGTCTCGCTCGACGTCACCTACATCGACAACTGGAGCGTCTGGCTCGACTTCCAGATCCTCCTCCGCACCATCGCCGTCGTCTTCGCCGGCACAGGTACGTGAGCGCTGCTTTGTTCAGTCCGAACCTCGCACCAAGGCCGCCCACAAAACGGGCGGCCTTTGTGTCTGGCGGCTGGTTTGCCGCTCAGCGAAGCGTTCAGTTAAGCAGATTGAAGGTGTTGGAATTGTCGTCGACGAAGTAGACGCCGTCCTCCGTCGCAGCCGGGCGATAAACTGAAGATGTGAAGATCGCGGTTGCGCAGATTGACCCCACTGTTGGGGATTTCACCGGAAATTTCGAAAAAATCGTCACTCAAAGCCGCCGGGCCGCTGCCGCTGGTGCACGCCTCGCTGTCTTTTCCGAACTTGCCATCTGCGGCTACCCTCCGGCCGATTTCCTCGAAAAGCCAAGCTTTCTCGCTCGCGCGAAATCGAACATCTGCGAACTTGCCGCGGCAACGCGCGACCTGCCCACAGCAGTCCTTGTCGGCGTAGCGCTGCCGGCCCCGGAAAATTCAGGGAAACCCGCCGTTAACGCCGCTGTCCTCATCGATCGTGGCCGCGTTCTGCTCGAGCAGCACAAGCGCCTGCTGCCCTTCTACGATGTCTTCGACGAGCAGCGCTACTTCGCTCCCGCATCGGCGCAGCAGGTAGTCGAGCTTGACGGCGTGCGCCTGGCCATCACCATCTGCGAAGACGCATGGAACGACAAGAACTTCTGGCCGCAGCAGCTCTATCCCGTCGATCCTGTCGAAGAACTCATGCGCCATCACCCCGCGCTGCACATCAATCTCTCGTCATCGCCGTTCTGGCACTCCAAGCGCGCCCTGCGCCGCCAGATGCTTGCCGCTATCGCGCGCCGCGATCGAATTCCCGTCGTGATGTGCAACCAGGTAGGCGGCAATGACAGCCTCATCTTCGACGGCTCTTCATTTGCCCTCAACGCCGCAGGCGAACTCATCGCGCAGGCAAAGTCTTTCGAGGAAGACCTCGTCATCGTCGATCCCTTCACCGCGCCCGCCATCCCCGCGCCCGGGGACGACGACCATGAGGCCGCATATCGCGCGCTGGTTCTGGGCACGCGCGACTACGTGCGCAAATGCGGCTTTCAGCGCGTGCTCGTGGGTCTCAGCGGCGGCATCGACTCGGCCCTTGTCGCGGCCATCGCCGCCGATGCCATGCGCCCGGAGAACGTCATCAGCGTCGGCATGCCCAGCCCGTATTCCTCCACCGGCTCCATTGAAGACAGCCGGAAACTGGCCGCCAATCTCGGCATCCGCTTTGAAGTCATTCCCATCAGCGGCCTCTTTGCCGAATACAAACGAAGTCTTGACCCGATATTCGCCGGCCTGCAGCCCGACATCACCGAAGAAAACATTCAATCGCGCATCCGCGGCAACCTGCTCATGGCGCTCTCGAACAAGTTCTCGGCGCTGGTGCTCACCACTGGCAACAAGTCCGAGATGGCCGTAGGCTACTGCACGCTCTACGGCGACATGGTGGGCGCTCTGGCAGTTATCGGCGATCTGGTAAAAACGCGCGTCTACGCAGTCTGCCGCTGGCTCAACCGCGAGCGCGAGCTGATTCCCGCGCCCATCATCATCAAGCCGCCCTCAGCCGAACTGCGCCCTGGACAGAAGGACACCGATTCGCTTCCGCCCTATGAAGTGCTCGACCCCATCCTCGAAGCCTACGTCGAGCGCTACGAAACGCCCGAGCGCATCGCTGAGGCCCGCGGCTTTCCATTGCCGCTTGTGCAGCAGGTGGTCAAGCTCGTCGAGCGCTCCGAGTACAAGCGCCAGCAGGCTGCGCCCGTGCTTAAGGTCACCTCCAAGTCATTCGGCATGGGCCGCAGATTTCCCATCGCCGTCAAGGTTCAGGTATAAGGATTCAGGTAAGGGCCCGGATAAGGGTCCAGGTATAAGCTAGACTCAGCAATTCGTTTGAAGGAGAAACGCTTGATCCACCAGCCCACCCGATTTCTCAGCGCCGCAGCGCTGATCGCATTGTCTCTGCCTGCCTCGAGCGCACTCGCGCAAACGCAGGTTCCGGCCGCACCTGGCGGCGAAACGAAAGTGCCTCCCGCGCAGACCATGCCTGCCGCGCCTTCAGCTCCCGCGCCGTCCACGGCTCCCACTTTTCCCAAGCCCGATCCGGCAAACTTCACCGCCGCATTTCCCACCAAGGATGTGGTGGATTCATTCCTCCAGGCCAATTGGGGCTATGATGATACCCGCGTCTGGCAGGTGCAGGCCATCTTTAAGACCCCCGTCGAGGGCGTCAGCAAGGTGGTTGTCTTCGTAGGCGACAAGACCGGCAAGGAAAAGCCCTCGGCCCTCGAATTCTTCGTGCTGCCCGACCAGAAGCACATCATCACCGGCGACCAGATCATCGCCTTTGGTGCAAATCCCTTTGCCGAAAATCGCGCCACGATTCAGGAGCGCGCCGACGGCCCTTATCGCGGCGCGCCTTCGAAGGACTTGATGCTGGTCGAGTTTGCCGACTTCCAGTGCCCGCACTGCAAGGAAGCGCAGGCCAACATGGACAAGCTCGCCACCGATTTCCCCAAGGCGCGCATCGTCTTCCAGAACAATCCCATCCCGTCAATCCATCCGCAGTCGATGAGCGCGGCCCAGTACGGCGTCTGCGTTGCCAAAATGGGCGGCAGCGGGGCGTTCTTCCAGTACGCTGCGGCCGTGTTTGACGGCCAGGATGGCTTGAGCACGCCCGATGGCGCCACGCTCACGCTGAACAGCGCGACAACGAAGGCCGGCCTCGATCCCGCCAAAGTTTCGGCCTGCGCCGCAGAGCCGGACACCAAGGCATCCGTCGACGCCTCGATGAAGCTTGCCAGCGATCTCGGCATCACTGAAGTTCCCACGCTGGTCGTCAACGGCCGCGAGATCCCTGCCAACATCCCCTACGATGTGCTGAAGCAGATCATCCAGTACCAGGCCAAAATGGACGGCGTTACG
>JASIJX010000136.1 GCA_030049955.1 Acidobacteriaceae bacterium | reverse complement strand
GGCGCTGAATGCGGCTGAACTCTTCCATGATGACTCCAGTGTACAGGGGTCAGGGATCAGGGAACGAGGGAACGGCTGGCGGGTTGGCGGCGTGGAGTGGGTCGTGAGGGCGAAATTTATACTTGTGGAGAGATGCCTGAATTTCTACCTGTCGATGAGCAGATGGATCTGCTGGAGAAGGGCGCGGCAGAGATTATCCGCAGTGCCGATTTGCGCGAGCGGCTGGAAGAAAGCCGCGCGACGGGACGGCCGCTGCGCGTGAAGGCGGGGTTTGACCCCACGGCGCCCGATTTGCACCTGGCCCACACGGTGCTGATGCGCAAGCTGCGCCACTTTCAGCAGCTCGGGCATACGGTGATTTTTCTGGTGGGGGATTTTACTTCGCTGATCGGCGATCCGACGGGGCGCAACGTGACGCGCAAGCCGCTGACGCGCGAGCAGATCGACGCCAATGCCGAAACGTACAAGCAGCAGGTCTTCCGCATCCTCGACGAGAAGCTGACCGAAGTTCGCTACAACTCTGAATGGCTGGACAAGCTCGGCTACGCCGGTCTGATCGGACTCTCCGCAAAAGTCACGCTCTCGCAAATGCTCGACCGCAAGGAATTTCTTACCCGCTTCCGCGCCGAGCAGGACATTAGCCTGCACGAGCTCCTGTATCCTCTGGCGCAGGGCTATGACTCCGTGGTTTTGGAGAGCGATGTGGAACTCGGCGGCACGGATCAGAAATTCAACCTGCTGATGGGCCGTGAGCTACAGCGCGACTACGGGCAGAAGCCGCAGATCGTGCTGATGACGCCGATTCTCGAAGGCACAGATGGCGTGCAGAAGATGTCGAAATCCTTAAACAACGCGATCGGCATCAACGAGCCGCCGCAGGAAATGTACGGCAAGCTCATGTCGATCTCGGATGAGCTGATGTGGAAGTATTTTCTTCTGCTGACCGATCTTCGCGGATCGGAGGTTGACGAGCTGAGGGGGGAAGTTGAAGCAGGCAAGCAGCACCCGATGGCAGTGAAGAAGCGCTTAGCGCGGACGATCACGGCCGGTTTCCATGGCGAGGCTGCTGCACTGAGCGCCGATGAAAACTGGGCGCGTATGTTCCAGAGGGAGGAGACGGCGGAGGATCTCGAAGAAATTACTGCGGCCTACGCCGATGTTGCCGGACCAGATGGCACGCAGCAGATTCGCGTTCCCAAGCTGCTGGTGAAGCTGGGCCTCGCGGCCAGTGGAGCGGAGGCTAATCGCAAGATCACGGAGAAAGCCGTGCGCATAGCTGGCGCAGTTGTCGAAGAAGTGCTGATTCCGGCTCCTCCGCTTCCTGCACGGCTTGTCGTCCGTCTGGGCAAGCGGGCCAAGGTTGCCGTAATCGTGTAAATCTCAATTCAAGCGAGCGCGAAAACTCACCGGCTAGCCTGCGCGCGCGCCTGCAGGACGGCATTCCTGAGCGCCGCAGCAAATGCGTGCGCCGCAGCGCGATCGGAGAATGCCAGCGCAAAGGCCTCGGTGTCGTCGGGTCGCTGATCGTACTCCGAGCTCGCGTGCGGCCCGGGCCCCAGGTGGACGAATTTGTCGCGGTCGTAGAGCAGGGTGTGGAATTCCTTGCCGGCCACGCCGGCGATGATGACCAGCGTGGTGTCGCCCACATCGCCTGGCTTATAGGTCTTGGGCGCATTGGGATCGGTGAAGACCACATCCTCACCAATCAGCTTTTCGTCGATATCGGCCAGCGGCACGGTAATGGAGGCCAGCGGAAACGCATAGAACGACCACGTCGTTGCTCCGCCCTCCTGCCGTGGAACGGCGCACACTGGCGCCGGCATTTTGGGCTCGATGAGGATGGTGCCGGAATCAATCGAGACGATGCTGCCCGAGGCGGCATAAGCAGTTTTGAGCGATTGAATGCTGGACGTAAGGTTGCTGGCCGCTAAATCGTTCGGCGCTCGCCTGGCAGACATGGAACTCTGGCCCCAACCGCACACGCCGGTCAGGCACACGAACGGAACAAGGGATAACCAAGGCTTCTTCACGGGGGACCTGTATCCCTATGTAGCACGAGTTCCGCGTAAAGAAAATACCTAATTGGGCTTGCGGCGCAGAAAAGGCGAACGGGGAACTGAAAGCTCCCCGTTCGCGAAGCGGTTTTTTACGAAGCTCTGCCGGATCGGGAAGAGCTGAAATTACCGTTAGAACCGGAATGTCGGACTGAAGGTGATGCGCAGGTTATTGTTGGTTCCGTTGTTCCAATAAATTTGGTCGCCGGCATCAATGCGCAACGCGACGGGACCGCCGAAAAATTCAACGCCGCCGCCCGGGAAAACCGCAACGTGTGTTGAGGTTCCGCCGAAACCGGAGAGGCTGCCGGTGAAGCAGGAGGGCGATCCGGCGGGCGCATTACAGCTGGTGGCGAAGTCGATGAATCCAACCTTGCCCACCACGAATGGGCGGACGCTATGTGATGACCAGAACCTGAATTTTGGGCCAAACAGACCTGTGAGCGGACGCACTTTGGCGGTGACCGATGTGATGGCCAGACCGCTCGAGTTCGTGGTTACCAAGGTTTGCTCCCAGTTGTAGTTCATCTCTCCTTCAAGCGCAGCCCAATGGGTGGCATTGACGCCGACGCGGCCGCCGAGTCCGAGAAAATTCTCCACGGGCGCGCCGGACGGCGCGACACGAAACAAGTCACCGTAAACACCAACCTCGCCGTGAGTCCAGTTGTTTTGGTCGTAATCCTGGGCGGATATAGCGGGTAGCCCCAGAAGGCCCACGAGCCCAGCAATAGTAAGAAGACGCCTCAACATAATCTGCTCCCTGAAAGAAATTTCTTCCAAGCAAACAGAGAACTGTTCGAGGTACGCCTTCTTCACGGCGCATCTCTTAGCTCTCCGCCATGTAGGATGCCCACCCTCCGGAACGGGTTTGACCCATCGCAGGTGTAACAACGATTTAGGGTTATCTGCTTTTTGAAGCGTGCAAATCTGTGCACTGATTGCAGGAGAAGAGCAGGCAGGATGGGTCCGGGCATGGACATTTATAGCGGCAAATCATTGGCCAATCATTGCTCATTAGCCAATCATTGCTTCGGGCACAGCGGAGCTTGTGCTGGTGGCATCGGTTACGGTGCGATTCTCAGCCCGGGGATTCTGTTGAATGCGTGAACGCAGGAGAAGGATTTCCCCTGCTCACACCGGCCATTTGAATTTTCGTCTGTGCTGGAGTTGCGCATGCTGCGCAAAAGCCTCAGAGACGAGGACTGCATGGCGCGCGCCACTCTGAGGCAACGCTCGCCACCAACGCGAGACCACACGTCTCCGCTATCGGCCTCGCGGCCGATGGCACGGGCAAGTAAACAACCCGGCTACGCTGATTGTTCACAGTCCTTAGACGCGGAAGTAATCGGCGCGCCAGCTCCGAATGCGTTCCTTGATCTGCTTGCGCGTCAGGTTGTGCTCGAGCGCCTGTTTGGCCAGTTGCACCACTTCGTCATCGGCGGCAAAGCGCAGCCC
>JASIJX010000135.1 GCA_030049955.1 Acidobacteriaceae bacterium | reverse complement strand
TGGAATGTTTTTTATTGGGTTCCGTTGGTTACGCCGATTGCTAAGTTTTTTGGCGCGCGATTTGTGCGGCAGGACCAGGTGACGATGATTCAGCAGGCTGAGGGGCTGCGGCACAATCCGAGTCTGATGCTGATTGACGATGCCGATAAGCCGGCGAAGTGGTATTTCGCGCTGAAGCAGGCGCGGCTGGAGGGTGCGGGAGTACAGCCTCGGCATCCGATGGAGGGGCCTGTGGAGTTGCATTGGCGCTCGTGAGTCTCGCTGCTCTTAAAATACGGACTCGGGTTGGATGGGTTTCGTGCTTTCCCACCCTAGCGACAAGAACAAATACGTCGCTAGGATGGGGCACCCGGCGGAGACTACGGGTGTGGTGGTTTCCCGCCCTTTCACGAAAAACGTGAAAGGGCGGGGCACGGCGAGTTCTACTGGTTCGTTGTGATCGAATCTTTCATTACTTCGGGGCCGTAGTGCTTTGTCTGGCTGGTGCGGGTGTTGGTTACGGAGAAGCTGCCGTCGGGGCGAGCTACCACTTTGAAATATGCGCCGTCCGTGGTTGCGCCCTTGGGGTTGGCGATTAACGCTTCGGGGCTGTTGTGCGCGGAGTCAGAGCCTTCCGCCGTATGGAGCTGATACAGGTCAGGGTGCAGCGGGCTGTCATGCACGGTCTGCCACGCTTCAGGCATGCCGGCCTTATGCGCACCGTTGTTCATGATGGCAGCGCGCGGCTGGATGGCGTCCACGATGGCGTGCGAGTTCGACAGGTTCATGCCGTGATGGGTGACGAGGTAGAGATCGACCGTGCCGAGGGGATTGTTGGGGCAGACCAGCGCGACTTCTTTTGCGCCGGTCAGGTCGCCGAGATCGAGGAAGCTGAACCGGCCGAGGCGGACCAGGATTCCCGAGGAGCGGGCATTCTCGGAGGGATCGACGGGCCAGTGCTTTTCCGCGGCGCAATAGGGATTGGCCGTGGGCGTGATGCCGGGCACGCGGTCGATGTGCTGGCCGTCGGCCGAGACTACAACTACGCTGAGGCCGGGAATCGAGATGGTGTCGCCGGGGTGCACGATACGATGCGGTTTTCCGTCGATGGCCTTGAGATAAGCCTCGTATCCGGTCTCGGTTATGGGAACGTTTTCGCGGTTGGGACCGTGGTCGAGGAACTCGCCTACCTCGACGCGCTTGACAAGATTTGGCACGCCGCCGACGTGGTCGGCGTGGTAGTGCGTGATGAGCAGATGGTCGATGCGGGTGATGCCGGCGTCACGCATTGCCGCCTGGATGCGTTCCGCGTCGCGGCCGTTGTTGCCGGGCCAGCCTGTGTCGACCAGCAGCGATGCGCCCGAGGGCTCGCTGACCAGCAGCGTAGACTGGCCGCCTTCAACGTCGATGGAGTAGATGAGCAGGCTGCGATTTGTATGGTGTGCAGCGGGAGCGGCAGCAGCGTGACTGGCCGCGAGAAACAGCGCGGCGCAACAAGCCAAAGCCGCCGTAATGCGGCGCGCCGGCAACGACAGAGAGCGAAGATTGGCGGATATTCTCATCGCCCGCAGTTTACCGGACGACGCCGGCCGACTGGAAACTGGTCTGTTGCAAAGAAATATCGTGCGCTGTCGTAGAGATTCACCGCAAACGGTGGCAAGCTATGTGCATCCAATTCCACAGGGGACGCGCAGCGAATGCGCGAAGGCGGAGGAGCGTGCATGCAAGGTTTGGCAGGGAAAGTTGCCATAGTCACTGGAGCCAGCCAGGGAATCGGGCAGGGAATCGCGAATCGGCTGGGGAGCGAAGGGGCAAAGGTCATTATCGATTACGTTGGCGGTCCCGCAGACGCCGAGGAGACACAACGCGCTATTCAGAAGGCGGGCGGCGAGGCCGAGATCGTGCCGGCGGATGTGACCAAAGACGAGGACGTTCGCAATCTGGTGGAGACGGCGTGGAAGCGGTTCGGCTCGGCTGACATCCTGGTGAACAACGCCGGCATGGAGCACCGCTCGGATTTTTGGGATACGACCGAGCAGGAATACGACAAGGTGCTAGCGGTGAATCTGCGCGGACCGTTTTTCCTGACCCAAGAATTCGTCCGCAGGCTTCGCGCGGCGAAGAAGCCGGGACGGATCGTGAATATCAGCTCGGTGCACGAGGACATGGCTTTTCCGGGATTTTCCACGTATTGCTGCAGCAAGGGCGGCATGCGGATGCTCATGCGCAATCT
The DNA here is from genome assembly GCA_030049955.1 of Acidobacteriaceae bacterium. Next base: position 9,582 of record JASIJX010000135.1, on the reverse strand, counting down.
GGCGGTGGAACTGGGTCCGCTGGGCATTACGGTGAACAACGTGGCGCCGGGCGCGATTGTTACGCCCATTAATAAGGCGCTGCTCGAGGACAAGCCGAAGCTTGAAGCGCTGATAAAGAATGTTCCGCTGGGCCGACTGGGCACGCCGGAGGACGTGGCCGGGATGGTGGCATTTCTTGTCTCCGACGATGCCGCCTACGTGAGTGGCGCCACGTTTGTGATCGACGGCGGACTGATGCGGAGCTATCACGAACAATGACGGAAACCGAGACCCTGCGGAGGTGATTTCGGTGCGCGGGGTGGAGATCAATGGCCGCAAAGATCGAAGATTACGCCCTCATCGGTGATATGGAGGCAGCAGCGCTGGTCGACCGCAATGGCTCCATCGACTGGCTTTGCTGGCCTGATTTTTCCTCCGAGGCGTGCCTCGCCTCACTGCTCGGAACGCCGGACAACGGCTACTGGAAGATCACGCCGGTTGAAGGTGACTGGAACTCAACGAGACGATACCGCGACCACACGCTGATTCTCGAAACTACATTCGAGAATCCGGGTGGCGCGGTGCGGCTTATCGATTTTATGCCGCCGCGCGGCCGCCACTCAGACGTGGTGCGGATTGTGGAAGGCGTACGCGGCAGCATGCCGATGCGCATGCAGCTTGCGCTGCGCTTCGAGTATGGCCACGTCATTCCCTGGGTCACCGGCATTAACGACGGTATTCGCGCGGTTGCCGGCCCAAATCTTGCGATCCTGCACGCTTCGGTTCCGGTGCGCGGAGAAGACATGACCACGGTGGCTGACTTTACCGTGCACAAAGGCGAGCGCGTGTGGTTTACGCTCACCTATAGCAACTCGTGGGAACTCGACCCGCCGCAGATCAACTGGGAGAGCGCACTCAAGGATACGCTGCGCATCTGGCGGACCTGGAACAAGCGCCTGAAGTACAAGGGTAAATACCGCGAAGGAATCGAACTGTCGCTGATGGTGCTGAAAGCGATGACCTTCCGGCCAACGGGCGGCATTGTGGCCGCTGTGACCACATCGCTGCCCGAGCAGATTGGTGGAGTGCGCAACTGGGATTATCGCTACTGCTGGCTGCGCGACTCAACCTTTACGCTGCTGGCGCTGATGAACGGTGGCCACTTTGATGAGGCCGCCGCGTGGCAGGACTGGCTGCTGCGCGCGCTTGGCGGAAGCCCCGACCAGGTGCAGATCATGTACGGCCTGCGCGGCGAGCAAAGGCTCACGGAAAACGAACTCGATTGGTTCACCGGCTACGAAAATTCTCTGCCCGTGCGCGTGGGCAATGCAGCTTCGCTGCAGGTGCAACTGGATATATACGGCGAGATGATGGACTCGTTCTACCACGTGCTGCAGGGACTCAAGCGCCATACTGAAGACGATTTCCGCGTTCTGTGCGTGCTGATGAGACACCTAGAGCAGGTGTGGCAGCTGCCGGACGAAGGGATCTGGGAGACGCGCGGCGGACGCCAGCAGTTCACCTACTCAAAGATGATGGCGTGGGTGGCCTTCGATCGCGCCGTCATGCTCGCCGAGCAGTACGAGTTCAGAGGGCCAATTGAGAAGTGGAAGACGATCCGCGATGCGATTCACGCCGAGATCTGCGAGCGCGCCTTCAGCCGCGAAAAGAACAGCTTTACGGGGGCCTACGGCTCCGAGCATCTCGATGCCGCGCTGCTGCTGATGCCGGTAGTGGGATTTCTGCCGGGCAGCGATGCGCGCGTGAAGGGGACCGTGAAGGCGATCGAGCGCGAACTGATGCCGCACGGTTTCGTGCTGCGCTATAACCCGGCAAAGTTTACGGATGGAATGCCATACGGCGAAGGAGCTTTTCTGGCATGCAGCTTCTGGATGGTTTCGGCGCTCAATGCCATTGGCCGCAAGCGCGACGCGATGGCGCTGTTCGAAAAGCTGCTGGCGGTACGGAATGATCTGGGCCTGCTCAGCGAGGAGTACGACCCGAAGCGCAAGCGCCTGGTCGGCAATTATCCGCAGGCCTTCTCGCACATCGCGCTGGTCAACGCGGCTTTCGATCTGGAGTGCGACGGCGCGAAGGTGCGCAAGCGCTCGCAGCGGCAGGCCGCCTGCAACCCGACAAAGAATACCAAATCGCGGGCTGTGCGGTAAGTTCGCGTAGTATTAGTTCTGCTGCATTTTTGCGTCACCGCAGGTTCGTAAACGATGATCCTTTACCTAATGCGCCATGCCGACGCCGGAAGCCTACGCGGCAATCCTCTGCTCGACTCCAAGCGCGGCCTTGTGAAAGAGGGCAAGGATCAGTGCATGCTGATGGCGCGCGCGCTGAGCGCGCTGAAAGTGCAGATCGACGTGATTGTTTCGAGCCCGCTGAAGCGCGCGCTGCAGACGGCGCAGTTTGTGGGTACGGAGATGGGCTACGACCAGCCGGTGGAGATCAGCCCGGCGCTTGCGCCGCGCGCCAGCTACGCCGATTTCCAGGAGCTGCTGGCCGAGTATGCAGGCTATGAGGGCATGCTGGCCGTGGGACACAATCCGAATATGTTCCATTTTCTGGGCCGGCTCGTCGCCGGTGAAGAGGGCGCGGCGATCCGCGTACGCAAAGGCTCTGTGGCGCGTATCGACATGGAGCACCATCCGCCGCGGCTGCAGTGGCTCATCGATCCGCGGACGGTGCGCAACCTTTACGCCAGCGTGACGAAGAGCTCGCGCCCGAAGACCTCGCGAAAATAGTCCGCTTCCTTGCGCAGCGACCACAGTTCAAGCTCTGCGCCAGTGCGCCCGGGCCGCAGGACGAGGTGAACGCGCTTGGGAAACGCGCGCACCGTGACGCGGAGCACATCGCTGGCGCGGTCCTGATTCAAAGCCTCGGCCAGACGCAGCAGCACGACTCCTTTGTAAATGTGCTGGTGCTCTTCGGCCGGGATGTTGCGCATGGCGCGGTCGCCTGGTTGCGGGCGGCTTTTGCCAAGGTAGCGCGCGATGGCGGAAACAATGGTGCGCTGCAGTTGCGTGTAGCCGTAGATTTCCGAGCTTGACACAATGTATTGCGTGTGCCGGTGATGGCCCTGGTGGTTGATGAATTTGCCGGTGTCGCGCAGCATGGCGGCGGCGGCCAGCCAGCTTTCGTACTCGGCGGGAAGCTGGTGGAGATTGCGCAGCTCGTGGAACAATTGCATGGCATGTGCGCGCACCGGCTCTGCCTGGCGCGGATCGACGCCATAACGCCGCGCTGTGGAAAGCACGCTTTCCCAGCGCTCGTGCTCGAACTCGCGGTGCACGTTGGCGCGGGCGTCCTGCTCGGCCAGCATCTGGGCGAGGATGCCGTCGCGCAGGCCGAGTGGCGAGTAGCGGAAGCCGGGCAGTCCGAAGGTTTCGAGAAGCTCGGCATAGACCGCTGTGCCGGCCACGATGATTTCGGCGCGGCGCGGACCGATGCCGGGGATGGCCTCGCGTTCTGGCAGCGAAAGGCGCGCCAGCTTGCCGGCGAGCTTGCGCACTGCCGCAGTGGGCACCATGCCCAGCGCGTCGGCGCGCGAAGGCGCAGCTTTGCTGCGCCGGGCTACGGATTTGGCTGCTGCTTTCAGACCCAGCTTGCCGTTGCGAGTGGCGGCCATCCACGCATCGGCCAGCGCCGCCGCGGTGCCGGAGGTGGCAATCACAAGGTGCGTGCCGGCGGGCTGGATTCTGCGGTGCGCGCGGCGCAGCTCACGGGCGATCAACTGGCGCATGCGGGCGAGACCCTCGGCCGGAGCCGGGTCGGAGGGCAGAAACTGTTCGGTAAGGCGCACGGCGCCGAGCGGGAGGCTAACGGTTTCCTTGATATGGCGGCGCTCCGAGATGGTAATCTCGCAGCTTCCGCCGCCCAGGTCGAGCAGCAGCACGCGCCCGGCTGCGCCGGGCTCGCCGCCGGTCACGCCCAGGTGAATCAAACGGCCCTCTTCGAGGCCGGAGATCACTTCGAGGTTCCATCCGGTTTCGGACTTCACCCAAGCCTGGAAGGCGGCGGCGTTGCGCGCGTCGCGCAAGGCCGATGTGGCCACTACGCGGATCTGGTCCACGCCGTGCGTCTGCACGGCGCGCTGAAAGCGCTTAAGCGCGCGCAGCGTTGCGGCCATCGCGTCGGGCGAGATCAGGCCCGTGTCGAAGACGCTTGTCCCGAGCCGCGTTACTTCGCGGTCTTCAGCAACCGTTTTGAGCTGATGGGAAACAACCCTGGCGATTTTGAGGCGGCATGAGTTGGAACCGACATCGATGGCAGCGAAGGTCGGCATAGGAGACTGGAGAACACCCCGGCGGTTGGATTCGGTCGAGAATCGATTTTCAAGGATCGATTTCTTTGCAATCGATACCTCAGGTCAAGATACACGATCGGGCACTGCGCGCCGGCAGCACATTGCGGGTGAGCAAGTCAGTGAGTCAACAGGTCAGCGAGCAGGCTCCGATACGCTGGATAAAGAGCCTGTAAACATAGCCAGAAATACGGCTGGTATCCTGAAAAGGATGTCCAGCACAGCCTCAAATCTCTCTGCGAATGCCGTCGAACGGCCGCGGCAGGCGCTTTCAGTACGCGCAGTCTGGCTGCTGTTTGCGGCGCTTTTTACCGCCATTTATTTTTCCTCGCTGTGGACGCCGCCGCTGCTCGATGACGTGGACGCGGCTCACGCGCAAGCCGCTCAATATATTGCCGATACGGGCGACTGGATTTCGCCGCGCATCGACGGTATCCGGTATATCGAGAAGCCGCCGCTGCCGTACTGGATTGTGGCCGGGCTCTACCGCGTGACGGGCGTCGAAAATTCCTTTACGACGCATTTGCCGAATGCGCTGGCCATGCTGGGCCTGGCGTGGCTGGCGTGGCTGTGGGCGCGGCGGGCGTGGGGCGATCGCGCCGGGCTGTACGCGGGGCTGGGCGTGCTCACGTCGGTGGGGCCGTTTCTGTTTACGAGATTCATCATCCCCGAGGTCATCTTGGCGCTGTTTCTGCTCTCCAGCCTGTACGCGCTGATTACGGGCCTCGAAATGAACCGGCCGCTGCGCTTTTACTGGATGTGGGCAGGCGTGGCGCTGGCGCTGCTGACCAAGGGCCTGATCGCGCCAGTGTTCTTCTTCGGTGCGGCGATTCCCTATCTGCTGTTGACCGGACAGTGGCGGCGCTGGAAGGAGTTGAAGCCGTTTTCGGGTTTCCTGCTGTTTCTTGCGATTGCTGCGCCGTGGCACATCCTGTGCGGGCTAGCGAATCCTGACCAGGGTCATCCGGTGGGCAATCACCCAACCATTGGCAATGTGCACGGATTCTTCTACTTCTACTTCATCAACGAGCACGTGCTGCGCTTCTTTGGCGAGCGCTATCCGCACGACTACAACAAGCTACCCGGCGTGTGGTATTGGCTGCTCCACCTGGTGTGGATCTTTCCGTGGAGCCTGTTTCTGCCGGCGACGGCGGCCGTGGCCTGGAAGACGCGACACAAGTGGATGCAGCGCTTCAGGCAGGATGCGGGGCAGACGGTCGACTTCTATCTCGACAATGCCCTGCGAGAGGATGTTTCGACCTACGTTCTGCGGCTGAAGTTCCGCGTGCGCACGGTGTGGTTGCTGAGCCTGTTCTCCGCGTGGACGCTGTTGTTCTTCTCGATTTCAACCAACCAGGAGTACTATACGTTTCCGGTGTGGCCGCCGCTGGTGATTCTTATTGCGGGGGTGCTGGCGGAGATCGAAGAAGGCCGCAGCCCCGACGGCGCCGGGCCGCGCGTGGGGACAAAATGGCTGAGCGGCGCACAGGCGGTGTTCGCCGTGATTGGCGTAGCTTCGGCGGCAACGCTCGGGTGGGGATTGTGGACCTCGCGGCACCTGCCGTTCGTGGCCGACATCGGAAAGGAGCTGGCGCACCGCGGCGTTGGCGACTATACGCTTTCGATGTCGCACCTGTTCGATTTGACGGGACCGTCGTTTGCCGCGCTGCGGCTGCCGGCGGCGCTTGCCGCCGGAGCGCTGCTGGTTGGCCCGGCTGCCGGATGGTTGCTGCGAGTGCGCCGCAAGCATCTTGCTTCGACCGTGAGCATCGCGGTGACGATGACAGTGTTCTTTATCGCGGCGCACATCGCGTTTGCGCGGTTCGAGCCGATGCTGAGCTCAAAGCAACTGGCCGATATTATCGAACAGAAGGGCACGCCGAACGACACCTTCATTATCTACGGCGAGCAGTCGTCGGGCTCGAGCGTGATCTTCTATACGCATGATTTCTTCCATCACCGGCTGACGCTGCTGGTGGTGCCGCGCTGCGGCCAGCACGGCGAGGGAACTACGCTGTTGTGGGGATCGTGCTATCCCGATGCGCCGAATATCTTCCTGACAGATGCCGAGTTGGCGAAGATATGGGGCACGGGCGAACGCAAGTGGATCTTTGCCGAAGACCCGGACCAGGAAAAGGTGGAACACGTGCTGGCGGGCAGGATTTACCTGGCTGGAACCATTGCCGACAAGTCGCTGTGGACCGACCGGCCGCTTAACTAACGCGACCCAAAGATGAACAAGAAAAAAGGCGCCATCAATGGCGCCTTTTTTCTTGCCTGGATTTCAGAATTCAGCTGCGTGCTTTACTTCGCTGTTGCAGAAACGCGCAGGAGCAGATCTTCGTATGCAGATAGAACCTTCTCTTTTGTGAATTCCTTTGTGTGGCGCTCGCGGCTGGCGTGTTCCATCTCGGCAAATCGATGCGGAGAACCTTCGAGCTCAGCGATTGTCTGTTCGAGATCCTGAGAGCCGCGGAAATATTGAGCGCCCGGGCCTGCAACCCAGCAGTTGAAGGGATTGTCGTGGGCGACGATGGCGTTGCCGGCCGCGAGCGATTCGACGAGCGATGGATTGGTGCCGCCGACGCTATGGCCGTGGATATACGCACGAGCGTGAAAGCGGAGAGCCTGCACGGTGGCGCGATCGTAGATGGCTCCGGCAAAGATCACATTTCGCCGCGCGGCTTCTTTGACTTGCCGGTGGTAGGCGTTGGCGCCGCAGTTGTAATTGCCAAGAACGAGAAGCGGCGCGTGCAGGCGATCGGAGTCGAAGGCGCGAACGATCTCGAGAATTGAGTTCTCCGGCTCAGGGCGAGCGATGAGGAGATAGTAGCCCTTGCTGCTGAGCGCGTACGGCTGCAGCGCAGTCGTGGGTGCGTCGACAACGGCATCGGCCCCATAAGGAATTACGGTGATCTTGCTTGCCGTAGTATGGGCATGAAGATGGGCGGCAATCTGGGGATGATCGGCAACCAGATGATGGGCGAAGCGCGCACCGGCGCGCTCGTTGAGCCATAGCCAGACCCTTTGCGGCAATGACCACTTTTGCCGCTTCCATTCAATGCCGTCCATGTTCATCACGCTGGGCATGCGGCGGCAGCGGTAAGCAAGGCTGAAGACGGCGGTGTTATAGCCGAGCGTCAGAACAACTCCGTTGTCGCGCGAAGCATGCAGCGTGGAAGCCCAATCGTAGGCGACGGTGCCGATAGCGTGATTCGGCGCGGGGATCAGAACGCGGCGGATGCCGTTCCATTCGTCGGCCGGTATATTGTTTCGGGACGATATTCCGTTTTGTACGGGCGCGCTGGTTTGAGGCGAGCCGGCGGATTCGGTCTGGCAGTAAACGGTGACGCGATGACCGCGCGCGGCAAGATAGAGCGACAGATCTTCGGCGAAGGTTTCAAAACCTCCGTGTTGCGCGGGAATGCCGCGAGTGCCGAGAATCATCACGTGCATCAGCCTGTTGCCGCGCCGGCTTGAATCGGCAGGGAGGGATCGCTCGTCAACAGTCGCGGTTTCGGCAATAGGGGCGATGACCGGTGAGTTCATGAATTGGAGAGGTTGTTCTGCCGAGGGAGATGGTTCTGCTTGCCGAGTTGATTGGGAAGATGGGCAGATGAACGCCGCCTGGCCAGAATGATCGAGCTGGCTGCGCCGAGAATGACAGCCATGGCGATGTGTTGAAAGTAGTAGGCCTGAGTAAGGGGAGTGGCAAAAATCGAGCTGTCCATGCCGTCAATCAGACAGAAGCCGAATATGAGCAAGGCGCACTGGATGGGGCGGCGATGGATTAATTCGTTGCGCGGGCGGCGGCGGCTGTGCTCGAGCGCGAAGCGCATTCCGAGCGCAATGATTTTGAACAGGATCACGAGATAAAGGAGCAGCGCGATCCAGCCTGCGTCTGCCAGAACTTCAAAGTAGGAGTTATCCGTTCCGCCCATATGAGTAAGGCTGGAATGGAAGCTGGTCGATCCTCCCGAACTGATCCGTGAACTCCGGATCCCCGCGATGTAGCCCATTCCTTGGGGATGCACGGAGCAATATGCAATCACTTCGGACCACAGTTCGGTTCTGCCGCTGATAGTCACGATGTTTTGGAAATCTCCGCCACGATTAAACCGGTTCCAAACCCGCCCGGCGCCGACTGTGAGGAGCACGAGGATGACGACGAGCGACAAGGCCACTGACGCCCCGACAAGCTTGTAAGCCGAGCGCAGGCTTTCCCTCGCCCAGACCAACCCGAGGATGAGAAAGATGACGATGAGGCCGATCTCCGCGCCTCTCCACTGCGTGACAGCCGTGCCCGCAATGCCGAGGAGAGTCAACAGCGCTGCCTGCAAGCGCGGCTCCAGGGAATGGAGAAACGAGTAGGCAGAGACAATGGCGATGACGGGCGCGATGAGCGGGACACTGGCGACCGAACCGCCAAGAAGGCGGAATCCCTCCAAAACCATTCCGGGGCTAATGGGCAGGGTAACCAGGACCGCAAGGAAAAGAAGCAGCGACACCAGACGCAGGGCGAACAGGCACTGCATCCAATCAGGGGGTGTTCGATAGGTATCGACGAGGAATTCGGTGATTGAAGTCAGGATCAGGAAGTAAATAACGGAATAGGCAAACGAAACGGCGCGGCCGGGAGAATATGCAATCGAGACGACAAACATCAGGCCGAGGAATAACCAGTATTTGACGACGGAGCGGACAGGCGCGGTCAGCCGAATGATGCGGGAATTGGCTAGACGCAGGAGCGCGCGCGAGGAGACGAGGCCGATGAGACCGAGCTGCAAGATTGTCCAGATATCGAAATGGGCTTTGCTGGTATCGACGCCTGCATACTTGTCGGCAGCCCGAAAGAGGGGTGGGCCAAAAGCCAGCAAGAAGATGGGATAGCGCAGAAAAAAACGCGGCCAGGAAAGACGCTGGGAAGAGATCTGGCCCGCCGAGGTTTGCCCTGGGCGCCCCCTTTGAACAACCTGTTGCATTGAAATTCAGAGCTCCAGAATAGCGGTTAGACCTGGGCGGTGAAACGCAGGGTTTGCTCGACTAGCGAATATGCGGCGGAGACGGTGTGGCCCCAGAGGCGGCCGCGGGCAGCTTCGAGCGCGCGTTGTGCTGCCTGCTCGCGTAGCTGGGGATTGTCGATGTAGAGTTGCATGGCGTCGGCCAGGTCTGCAACCACCTGGGCCTGCGCGCGATTTTCGACGGCGATTTTGAAGCCGCACGACGGCGGAAGAATGGCGCCGGGCCCGCCGGTATCGAGACAGATTACCGGCAGCGCCTGCGAAAGAGCTTC
>JASIJX010000134.1 GCA_030049955.1 Acidobacteriaceae bacterium | reverse complement strand
CGGCGGCGCGGTTGGCGCCGGAGCGGACAGCCGTGCCCATTACGGCCTGGCCCATGCCGGCCATGGTGGTTTTCACATCGGCAAAGTCACGGTTGATGATGCCTGGGATGGTGATGATATCGCTGATGCCCTGCACGCCCTGGCGCAGCACGTCATCGGCAATGCGGAAACTCTCGAAGAAGCCGGCGTCTTTGGCTACGACGAGCAGCTTCTCGTTGGGTATGACGATCATGGTGTCGACGCTTTCGAGCAGTTCCTTGAGGCCGCGCTCGGCCTGCTGCAGGCGGCGTTTGCCTTCAAAGGCAAACGGCCGGGTGACGACAGCGACGGTGAGGATGCCCATCTCGCTGGCAAGCGAGGCGATGACAGGCGCGGCGCCGGTGCCTGTGCCGCCGCCAAGGCCTGCGGTGACGAAGACCATGTCAGCGCCTTCGAGGGCCTCGATGATTTTCTCCGAGTCTTCGAGCGCAGCGCGGCGGCCCACATCAGGATTGGAGCCTGCGCCCAGGCCCGAAGTAAGGCGCACGCCAAGCTGCAGCTTGACGGGTGCCTGCGAAAGCTTGAGCGCCTGCACGTCAGTGTTGGCGGCGATGAACTCGACGCCCTCCATGCGGGCCTGGATCATGCGGTTAACGGCGTTGCCGCCGCCGCCGCCGACGCCGATGACCTTGATGCGCGCTCCGCGCACGCTCTCTTCGTGGTACTGAATGCGCATCTCGCCAGCCTCGTTATTCTGTTGCTCCATTTCGGTGCTCCCCCTGCTATGCGTTGCGTTTCCTGTCTAATTCCGAATACTTCGGATACTTCTTCAGCGGCGAAAAATCCACTTTCCAGAGATCAAGCTCGAACAGTTCTCCGCACGTGTCCACATTGACTGAGATAGACACCGTCACCCCGTCGACATCGTGCCAGACTGCTTCCAATATCTCTTTTCCCATCTTCCGGCCTGACGGGCCTACAAACTTGATGCTTCCCATGCCGCCGTCCTTCATGTCCTCGACACGAGCTTCGTCGAGCGTGCGATTGATCTTTTCCTCCGGCCACAGGCCGGCGAGCAGGAAACGGAGCAGTTCACGTTCTTCGTTTCTCAACTCCCTCGGCGCACCGGAATGCACTGCTCCATCCTGCTAAAAACTTGCTGCAAACACGGCGCGCAGCTTGGCACGCAGGCTGTTGTCTTCCGCGGCGCGCGTAATGCGCGTGCGGTGGGCGTACAAGAGCATTCCGATGGCCGCCGAGAAGCTGGGGTGAACGAGTTCGCCGGGCATTTGCGAGAGGCGGACAGGCGTTGCGGTGCGGGCGGGCACGCGAAGCTGGCTTTCGGTCACGTCGAGCAGGCCGGGCAACAGCGATCCGCCGCCGGTGATGACACAACCGGCGCCGAGGGCGTTTTCCACGCGTCCGTAACGAAGGCTCTCTTTAACAAAATACATAAGCTCGCGGGCGCGCGGCTCGAGGATTTCCGCAATGGCGCGCAATTGGAGCCGCTGCGGGTTGGGATTGCTAATTTCGATCTCGGCGTGCTGCGGAATGGATGTCACTACACAATTGCCGTACTGCTTCTTGAGCTCCTCGGTCTGCGCGACAGGCATCTGCAGGCCGATGGCAAGATCGTTGGTGAAGTGCGCGCCGCCGATCGGCACCGATGCGGTATAGGCCACCGCACCCTCGAAGAAGACGGCCAAGTCGCTCGAGTGGGCGCCGATATCGAGGATGCAGACGCCGAGTTCGCGCTCATCGGCGGAAAGCGTGCATTCGGCCGCAGCGATGGATTCGAGAATGGCTTCAGTGACTTCGAGACCGGCGCGGTTGGCACAGGTAACGGTGCTTTGCAGGGCGCTGCCCGAGCAGGTGGCGATGTGCAGATCGACTTCGAGGCGCGCGCCGATCATCCCGACAGGATCGAAGACGCCAGGCTGCCCATCGAGAATGAACTGGCGCGGCAGCAGGTGCAGAATTTCCCGGTCGGGCGGACGCTCGACTGCGCGGGCGCGCTCGACGGCAGCGCGTACATCTTCGCGCGTGATCTCGCGCATGCGGCTGCCGAGCTCGAGTCCGCCGTTGGTGTTGAGGCCGCGGATGTGCGGGCCGCCAACGCCGACGACGCACTGGTCGATGTTGGCGCGGGCTACGCGCTCAGCCTGCTCGTTGGCTGCGCGCACGGCTTTGGCGGCGGGGCCGAGCTCGGCGATGAGGCCCTTGCGCATGCCCGCGGAAGGAACAACGCCGTGACCGCGATAACGGAGCACGCCTTCATTCACGTCCGCTGCAATAACGCGGGTGAAGGCGCTGCCGATGTCGAGCACGACGATGAGGTTTTCCTGCTTCTGGACCATTGCTCACCCGCCCTGCGCCAGGGTGGATGCCCCGGATGATTTTTGAACCGCGCCGCTGCGGTGCGATGCGGAGGCGCTATGCCTTGCCGCGAGAAGGGCGGCGCGGCGCAGTTCTGCACGCTTCTTCTGTTGCGCGGCAATTTTTTTCTTTTGTGCGGTGCTGGAAAGTTTAGCGGCTGGCCGCGAATGCGCGGATCTTGATGCTGCCGCAGACGGCTCTTTTGGCTTGGCCTTCGCAGGCTGACCGGCATCGGGTTTCTGGTCCGCAGCGGGATCGGGCTGAGAGTCCGTCCCGCCGGATGCCATGGCAAGCACGACCTGCTGGTCGTAGCGGAGATCGACAGACGCCAGGTGCGGATACTGCTGACGCCACTCGGCGATGTGCGCCTTGTAACGCTGATAGCGCTCAAGGAAATGTTCCTCGCCAAAATGAGCGAGAATATCGGTTCCCTGCTCGGGCATGAGGACGCGAGCGTCCTCGGGGTCTGTGAGGTCGATCTCGGAAATCTGTTCGGAGTAGTGCTGGCCGGTCGAGTCGAGTTCCGACATCAAGCGCATGTAGACGGCCATACGCGCCCTGCGGGCATCTGCGGGATCGCCGGGATCAATGCCGGTGAGCACGGGAAACGAATAGTGATGTCGAGCCATGGAGGCCGCGGACATAGAGAGCGGGACGCCGTCGGCGTCGACGAGGCCGATGCGATTGCCGATGCGGGTGAAGGCGACCGGCTGGCGCTCGACGATGGAGACGCGAATCTGGTTCGGGAGCAGGCGCATGACGGTAGCGCGCTTTACCCAGGGAATCTGCTCAAGCTGGCGGCGGCGCAGATCAAGCGGAACAAAGAAGATGTTGCGGCCAATGTCTTCGCCGAAGACGGGCAGCATCTGCGCGCGCGAAACTTCGGTCAGGCCGATGGCCTCGATGTTCTCCGTGCCGGCGATGCGGTAACGCGCGTCGCGCTCGAGAGAGCGCCTGAGCGCCATGGCGCACGTGGTTACGCTGCCCAAAACGAGAATGGCTCCAAGACCAAGAAAGATACGGCCAGCTTTTGAGCGCGGATGGTACCAGGGACCGCGGGGGTCGTCGAAACTCAAGCGGGATCGAAAGCGCGGACGCGGGTTATCCTCGTCGGGATCGCCGAAGTCGTCATCGCCAAAGTCGAGCGGCATGCCCGGCAGCACGCGGCCTGCGGTGACGCGGCTGCTCGCGGACGCAGACTGCCTTATGCGCCGGGTGCGAGGCGCCTCGACCCGGTCATCGGGGGGCGCGGTATCCTCCCACAACGGAGGCCGGATTGGGTCTCTCTGATTCGTCACGCCTGAGCACGGCCGTGAGAGTCGCCAACCTTCACTATAGCCCGGTATTTGTTGGCAATTTTCCGCACGCACTGCGGGGGAACCCGGTGAGTGAACAGGGCGATTCATGGGCCCCGCGGGCAGTCTGGCCGCATCTGAGAAGACAATGAGATTCGCCGGAGGAGGCACGTGACTTTGCTGCAGGCAAGCAGGCGCGCAATCTTCCTGCTGTTGAGCTGGCCAGCGATAAGCGCCGTTCATACTGC
>JASIJX010000133.1 GCA_030049955.1 Acidobacteriaceae bacterium | reverse complement strand
GTCGGCCAGCCCGGGCTGATCGAGATTGATGGCGTCTCGCAGCTCAACGCCAGCGCCGTGCGCTCGCTGCTCGACGAAAAGTATTCCAACGAATACGACATCAACGATGGCCCCAACGGCTCCATCACCCTGACCATGAAGCCGCTGGTCGAGCGCGATCTGAACGAGAAGACCGTGCAGCAGGCCATCGAGACCATCAACGATCGGGTGAACGCGCTGGGCGTCAGCGAGCCGCTCATCCAGGAGTACAACCTGGGCGCGAACCAGATTCTCGTCGAGCTGCCCGGCATCAGCGATCTCGATCGCGTGAAGACCATCATCCAGTCCACAGCGCGGCTTGAGATTCACGCCGTCGACGGCGACCCGAACGGCTATCCCGACGAGCAGTCGGCGCTGCAAGCGATGGGCGGAACGCTGCCGCCGGACAACGTGCTGGTGCACGGCTCAGGCGCGCCCAACGGCTCCGATGGGGATAAGGTCTACGTGCTCAAGCGCGTGGCCGTGGTGGAAGGCACCGATTTCCGAAGCGCCGAACCGGGCGTCGACTCGAATACCGGGCAACGCATCGTAAACTTCACGCTGACCAACGAGGCTGGCGACCGCTTCTGGGACTACACCAGCGCCAACGTGGGCAAAAGCATGGCAGTGGTGATGGGCGGACGGGTGCGCGAGGTCGCCAACATCGAGAGCGGCATCCGCGACAGCGGCATGATCAGAGGCACCTTCTCGCAGGAAGAGGTGATGGATCTGTCCAAGCTGCTGCGCACCGGCGCTCTGCCGGCCTCGCTCGTTTATCTCCAGCAGCAAACAGTAGGCGCATCGCTGGGCGCCGATTCGATTCGTGAAGGCGTCACAGCTGCCGTTTCCGGCGTGTTGCTGGTGTGGATCTTCATGCTGATCTACTACCGCGGCTCGGGCGTCAACGCCGACCTGGCCCTGTTTCTGAACCTCGTCATCCTGCTCGGGTTCATGGGCTTTTCGCACGCCACGCTTACGCTGCCCGGCATCGCCGGCGTCATTCTTACGATTGGTATGGGCGTGGACTCGAACGTTCTGATCTTCGAGCGCATCCGTGAAGAAATTCGCGCCGGCAAATCGGCCGCCGCGGCCGTCGATCAGGGCTTTGCCCATGCGTGGATCACCATCGTCGATACGCACGTGACCACCATCGTTTCAGCGGCGATTCTGTTCCTGTTCGGTACCGGCCCGGTGAAGGGTTTTGCCACAACGCTGACCTTCGGTCTGCTGGCCAACCTGTTCACCGCGGTCTACGTCTCGCGCGTAATCTTCGAGGGGCACCTGAACAAGCTCAAGCCGGGAGAGATGGTCTCGATCTAAAAGCAATGAGCTAGGGACCAACGGGACAAGGGAACAAGTAACCAGGGAAGCAAGTTTTTGAAAGGGCACGGTTTCAGCCGTGCCGCAAGGTCGGCCCAAAAACGAATAGGGGGCTTTAAGCCCCCGGCCTTCCAGGAAGGGAAGACAAGCAGTGGAATTCTTTCATAACCCACGGATCAATTGGCTGGGGAAAAAGTGGTACTTCCTCGCGTTCTCGCTGATCTTCAGCGTTGCCGGCATTACCAAGATGGCCTATAACTGGGTGCACACCGTTGAAGGCCTGCATAGCCCGGTGCCTCTCAGCGTGGATTTCCGTGGCGGCACGCAGGTGGAGGTGCAGTTCCAGAATGCGCCCGATCTCAAGCAGATCCGCCAGGCCGTGGATGCAGTGGGCATTCACGATGCGCGCGTCCAGCCCTTCGGCGAGGCCGCCAATCGTGAAGTGCTGATCAGCCTGCCCGAGCAGATGAACGAGATGACGCTCGACGCCGGCCGCCAGCAGATCAAAAACGCGCTGACGAGCCACTACAATAATCCGTTCACCATTCGCAGCGTGCAGGTCGTCGGCCCCACGGTCGGTCACCAGCTTGAGCGCCAGGCCGCGCTGGCCACGCTCTATTCGTTGATCGGCATGCTGATCTATCTCTGGTTCCGATTCCAGCTCATCTACGGCGTGGCCGCGGTTGTTGCCTGCTTTCATGACACGATCATCACCGTCGGCGCCTTCGCGCTCACCGGCCAGGAGATCAGCCTCACCGTCATCGCCGCCATCCTCACGCTGATCGGCTACTCGATGAACGACACTATCGTCGTCTTCGACCGCATCTGCGAGAACCTGCGCATCAGCCGCCGCGAGCCGCTGCCCGACCTGGTTAACCGCAGCATCAACCAGACGCTGAGCCGGACCGTGCTCACCTCCGGCCTTACCTTCCTTACCGTACTCTCGCTTTATATCTTCGGCGGTCAGGTATTGAGGGGCTTTTCATTTGCGCTCGTCGTCGGTATTCTGATTGGGACGTACTCGTCCATTGCGGTTGCAGCTCCCATGCTTGTTGCATACCAGGAGTGGCGGGCGAAAAAAGGCCGGACAGTAGCTTTGCCGGCCGCGAGGCGCAGCAGGTCATAGAAACAATAAAAATCGGACACAATAAAACTTAAAGAACCAATAAATTCCTGATATCGTTTTTTAGTCCGGTTTTTCGCTATTTTCTCGACCGGTTTTTCGGCAGGCCCCCGATCGTAGCATCATGCAGGGTTCCAGCAGCTGGGCGGTGCGTTCGCTCACCGGCCGCAGGAACCCGGCGGATTGCGCGGATTTCATCTAAGGTAAATGGCTTCAGGGAAATGTCTGTTCGGCCCCCGTCGTCGTTACAGAAATTGCCATGACAAGATCACCGCAGGTGCGCAAGAAACTCAACGGTGCTTTTGCCCATTGGCCCGTGTTTCGAAAGGTTTATTCCGGCTCCTTGGCAGTTGATACACGGCTCTGATAATGTGATTTCACTTCTTGTTGTAGTTTTGCCACTGCGGGAACATTCTGAGTGCGCGCGGTGTCTAAATTAAGGTATTCAAACCACCCGAATTCGAGGCTGGCTCATGTTTGAAGACTCCACATTTGAATCCTCGGGCAAGATCAGAAAGGCTACCAAGAGCGGCCGCTGGATGTGGTTCACTTTCGCCATCAATGGCTCCATCCTGCTGCTGCTGATCTTGATTCCGCTGATCTACCCCGAGGCGTTGCCTAAGGCCGCCATGGAAACGCTGCTCTTT
>JASIJX010000132.1 GCA_030049955.1 Acidobacteriaceae bacterium | reverse complement strand
CCTATGCTGCCTCCATGGCAATTACCGCTGCGGCGGTTCTTTGCCTGGCCGGAGTGATGACCTTGGCGGGTCGCTCCTTTGAGCCGGGTCATGCGGTTAAATGAGATTTTTCAGGCGGATTTGACGGTCCGGGGTTCCGACGAGTTGAGGTAAGCGCGATCGTTGATTTATGGAATCTGGATTAACATGTTTTGGGAGACCGCGCCACAGAATGCGAAGCCGGAGCCGGAGCGCTGAGGCCAATCTCAATTCACTCCACGTTCGTACAAATCCTGACAGAAGATGTTAGTGGGGAAGCTGCGCTCCCTCGGGCATCGGGCCGAGATTTGGATCCGGTCCCACGTGCGAATTGGCTGTCTCTTTTTGGACAGCCTGAGAAGAAGCAAATCTGTCGCAATCTCCAATTCGCTTGGCCAAAGTGGAGCGGGCTTCGGGGGTCGGACGGTATGATGGAGCCCGCGAACAGATTCGGATTTGCGGGAGGATTTCTTTGACCCCTTCGTCAGCAGCTACCAATGACATGCGAGAGGCAATTCTGGTAACCAGTGGGGACTTGCGGCAGTCGGCAAATCTGGTGTGCTGGCCGGCCCAGCAGGAGCTGGAGCGCCGCCTGACGGAGTGTTTTCGCAAACTGGGCGTCAATCTTCGGCGCGCGTTTCCAGCCGATTCCACCCAGGGGCACGGTTTCATCTCCAGCCAGCGGATGGGCATGGATGTTTTTGCCGAAATCGATCCACATGCGAATCTCGTTTTTGCGACCGCGGCCTGGCAATACAGCCATCACGTGCTGGCCGGAATGCGCAGCCACGAGGGACCGATCCTGACAGTCGCCAATTGGTCGGGCCAGTGGCCGGGACTGGTGGGGTTGCTGAATCTCAATGGTTCTCTCGTCAAGGCCGGGGTGAAGTTCAGCACTTTGTGGAGCGAACAGTTCGACGACGAATTCTTCCTGGGGGGCCTTCGTGAGTGGATCAGCCGGCGAACTGTCACGCACGATCTCAGTCATGTCCGTCCGCTCGCCGCCGGGCAATTGCCGGATTCCACCGGTGAACTCGGCAGGAATCTGGCGGGGGCACTCAAAAAACGCAAGGCGATCCTGGGGATCTTCGATGAAGGCTGCATGGGAATGTACAACGCCATCATTGATGACGAACTGTTGAATCCTCTGGGCGTTTACAAGGAGAGGCTCAGCCAATCAGCACTTGTGGCGCGGATGCGCACAGTCGAGGACGCAGAAGCAGCCGCTGTAAGGCAATGGCTCGATGCGCGCGGCGTGCGATTTGTCACCGGCAAGGACGAAGATACCGAGCTGACCGATAGCCAGATCCATGCACAGTGCAAGATGTACATTGCCGCAATGCGAATTGCGCAAGAGTTTGGCTGCGATGCGGTTGGCATCCAGTATCAGCAGGGATTGAAAGATCTGGTCCCGGCCTCGGATCTGGTGGAAGGCCTGCTCAATAACGCGGACCGGCCGCCCGTGTATGCCGAGAATGGCGAAGAGCTGTACCCGAGCGCGGCGTTGCCGCACTTCAACGAGGTGGATGAAGGTTGCGGCCTGGACGCGCTGGTGACGAACTGGTGTTGGTCTGCGCTTGGACTCGATCCTTCCACTACCCTGCATGACGTGCGCTGGGGCGAGCACTACCGCGGCGACGGCATTGACGATTTTGTCTGGGTTCTGCAGATCTCCGGCGCAGCGCCGGCCAGTCACTTTATTGATGGGTACGCGGGCGCGTCCAGCGAACGGCAGCCTGCCATGTATTTCCCGCTTGGCGGAGGGACGCTGAAAGGCGTAGGGCGTCCGGGCGAGATTGTCTGGAGCCGCGTGTTTGTAGAAAACGACCGGCTGCATGTAGATATGGGGCGCGGCTCCGTCATTGTTCTTCCCGCGGAGGAAAGAGAGCGCCGGTGGCGGCACACCACATATCAGTGGCCGATGGTCAGCGCGGTATTTCACGGAATATCGCGCGATGCGTTCATGGCAAGGCACAGGGCGAATCACATCAACATCGCATACGCGCCAGACAGCCGCGCCGCTGACCGCGCTCTCGGCGTGAAAGCCGCCATGTTTCATGCCCTTGGCGTGGAGGTGCATCTTTGCGGCGATGTCAATTTTGGATAGAACCGGACTAAATTGGGTAACCGGAACCTGCCAAGACCATTGCTTGATGCGGCCCTCATGGCGAGGGGCAACCAAACTTCTGTATTTACAGCCCGAAGTTCTTTTCTGGGCCCCCGCGTACTCCTCCCGGCATTCCCTTAGTAACGCCTTTCCAGAAATCTCCGGGCCACTATTTGCGATAATTGCAGTGACAATAAGAGCCGCAGGGTGAGCATTTGCGGCTTGCTCGCTTGTTTGCATAACTCACATTTTTCAGCATTCCTGCCTTGACCCCATTCTCCAAGCAGGACTCGATGTATGCAGCTATGGACCGACTATGAAGGCGTCACGATCGACGGCGCTTTCCCCTTGAAAAAGCTACTGTTGCCCGAAGGCCGCAGCGCGTTCTTCTCCACCTCGGGTGCCAATGGCGAGCCAACGGTCGTGCGCCTCATCGAGTGCCACTTCGATGAGGAGGAGATTCTTGCCCGCTGGCGGTGCGTGGAGGCGTTGAACCATCCGAACTTCCTCAAGTTCGAACGCTACGGCCAGGTTGAGCTCGATGGCGGCCACGTCGTCTATGCAGTCTTCGAGAAGGTGGACGCGAACCTGGCCGGGGTTCTCGATCAAGGTCATCTAACTGTCAAAGATACGGCACAGCTCGCATCCAGTCTGGTCTCCGCGCTCGATGTGCTGCACACTAACGGCTTCATTCACGAGCACATCGAGCCACGCAATATTTTTGCCGTGGGCGAGGTAGTGAAACTGCGCAGCGACTGCATCCGCGAGACGCCGGAGGGAGAAGAGGGCCGCGCCGCGAAGGAGCGCGCAATACGCGAACTTGCAACTGTGCTCCTGCAGGCGCTTACGCAACGGCAATCGCTTGAAGGTATACCTGATACCGCTGTGCCGCCGCCGTTCGGTCAGATCATCCGCAATGGGCTTGACGGAACATGGGGACTGGAGAATATCCGGGCCGCTCTCGAGGGAAAATTCAGCTTGGCGCGAGCTTCAGAGCCCGAGCCGGTCAATTCGACGCCGACAACGGCGGCGCCGACAACGCGAGCCGTTGAGAGAACGCCATCTGTTGTCGAGCAGAAAGCTCCGAGTACTGGCGCCAATCCGTCCATGCGGCACGAGGCGCAACTGTCTCTTCCTCTCGTCGACGAAGACCAGAGAGCGGAATTTGCCGGCGCGACGACCCGCAGAAACGCAACCATCCGCAGACCCGCAACCAGCCGCAGAGACGCCTGGGACGAAGAGGAGAGCTTCTCGCTACGGTCGCGCTGGGCCGGCGCGATCGGGATTTTTGCCGCTCTTCTGCTTCTCCTTACATGGGGACTCGCGCACGCATGGAATGCGCATTGGCACAAAGCCGCGCAGGCGGATTCCACAGTTTCGCAATCAACGGCCCAACCAGCGAAGCATATCTCGACCGGCAGCGCATCCAGGCCCGTCACTGCGGCTTCGCCGCGCGAAAGTCTTCCTCCATCGACCGGCCAGCGCACGTATTGGCGTGTGATCGCATTCACGTACAACCGCAAGACGGACGCGGAGAAGAAGGTTTCCAGCCTCGCACACAGCCATCCGGAACTGCAGCCGGCGGTCTTCGCACCCCGTGGACACGCTCCGTACCTGGTAGCGATCGGCGGAGTGATGGACCGAGATGCGGCTTACGACCTGGCCCGGCGTGCTCGCTCTCTGGGACTACCGCACGACACCTACGCACAGAATTACAGCCATTAACTGAGCTCCTACGCAGTGCGCAGCGTGATTGCGACCGGCGTGGTGGCTCAAGGACACCCAGGCATCTCTGGCGCCGCGGGCGTGGCATTAGCATTGGAAGCGGAGGTAAATCCGATGCTGATTGTCCACGTTCATGTTCGGGTGAGACCCGAGTCGGTTGAGGACTTCAGGCAGGCGACGCTCGAGAATGCGCGCTCCAGTGTTCAGGAGCCCGGCATTGCGCGCTTTGACGTAGTGCAGCAGCAGGATGACGCGACCCGCTTTGTGCTTATCGAGGTTTACCGCACACCCGATGCGGTGACCGCGCACAGAGGGACAGGTCACTATGCCAAGTGGCGCGACGCGGTTGAGCCGATGATGGCCGAGCCGCGTCAAAGGGTAACTTACAATGCTGTGTTCCCTGACGAGCGGGGCTGGTAGGACCATGCGCTTCGAGTTTGCGACGGCAACGCGTATTGTCTTTGGCGAGGGCACGGCCGCAACGCTTCCTGCGCTGGTTCGTAGTTTCGGCGCCCGGCCGCTGGTGGTGACTGGCGCTGCTTTAGATCGCGCCGCATCACTTGCCTCGGACCTTTCAGCGGAGACATTTGCAGTTCCCGGCGAGCCGACCGTCGACCAAATCCGCGAGGGAGCGCAACGCGCGCGGAACGCGAATTGCGATGTCATCGTCTCGCTGGGAGGGGGCAGCGCGATTGATGCCGGCAAAGCGATCGCCGCCATCGCCACCAACGGAGGCGAACCTCTCGATTTCCTCGAAGTGGTGGGCAAGGGCCGCGCACTCGACGTGGCTCCGTTACCGTTTGTTGCGGCGCCGACTACGGCCGGCACCGGAAGCGAAGTGACGCGCAACGCTGTGCTTGGTTCACCGGAACACGGCGTCAAAGCGAGTTTGCGCAGTCCGTTAATGCTGCCGCGGGTTGCATTGGTCGATCCCGAGCTGACCTACTCGCTTCCCTCTGCGGTTACCGCGTTCACAGGTGTTGATGCCCTTACGCAGCTTATCGAGCCGTATGTCAGCGGACGCGCCAATCCACTGGTGGATGCAATTTGTCTCGAGGGAATTAAGCACGCTGCCAGCGCACTGCGCCGCGTTTACCATGACGGCGCTGATCACGATGCGCGCCGCGATATGGCGCTGGCAAGCTTGTTTGGCGGGCTGGCACTGGCGAATGCCGGACTGGGCGTTGTGCATGGGTTTGCGTCGCCATTGGGAGGAATAACGAAGGCGCCGCACGGAGCGCTCTGCGCGGCGCTGTTGCCGCATGGCATGGCTGCCAACATCTCCGCGCTGCAGGCGCGCGCGCCGCAGCATCCCGCTCTGGAGCGCTACGCCGTCATCGCACGGCTGCTTACCGGCAGGAATGAAGCGAGAGCTGAGGATGGCGTCGAATGGGTCCGCGCGCTTTGCACGGATCTCAACATTCCTGCACTGCGCGCGTGGGAAATTAGAGAAGCGGACTTGCCCGGTGTGGTGGAAAAGGCAGCCCGCGCCAGCAGCATGCAGGCCAATCCAATTTCGCTCAGGGGCGAGGAGTTGCTTGCAATCGTAACAGCAGCGCTATGATGCGGCCGCGCCCGGCAGAAGAACGCCTTCTTTCTTGCAATTCGACCGGATCTGCGCGGGTTGCGGGCAGAGGCCGCGCAGATCGGCATTTTATGGATACAGCTTGGCGGGAGCGATGTCGGGTTCGGATTCGCCGGCAGCGGCCATGAGCTTTATCAACTGAGCGCGCAGCGCGTCAGCCGTGTCGCGATATTCCTTTCTGCCAGCCAGGTTAACCAACTCGTGCGGATCGTTGCGCTGATCGTAAAGCTGGTATTCGTGAAAATTCGTGCTCACAGGCTGGTTGGTCATGCCGGTGGGATCGGCAATGCAATAGGTCCAATCGCGCGTACGTACGGCGCGACCGGTCATCGACTCGCTGATTTGAATGAACTCGGCATTGGGCCAGTTGGCGCGGGCCTGGGCGTCGTGCACCAGAGGCAGAAAACTCTTTCCCTGCATTGAACCCGGCACGGGTACGCCAACGGCCTCGAGCAACGTGGGCGCAATGCCGACGATGCCCACCACCTCCTGAATTTGACGAGCAGATTCGAAGCCCGGCCCTGCAATGATTAGCGGGACGCGAAGGGAACTATTATGAGTGCTGCGTTTGTACTCCTGGTTGCGCGTCATGAAATGGCAGCCATGGTCGCTCATGAACACAAAGATTGTGTTGTCCGCCAAACTTTCTTCTTCAAGGACTTTTCGCAGGCGTCCCACTGAAGCATCGATTGCCTCGCAGGCGCCGTAGTAGTCAGGAAGCTGTTCATGCCAGTCTCCGGGGAAGGCGCGCAGGTCGGCAGGCACAAACGCGTTCTTGAAACGCTCGGCCGAACCATTGGGGCCGACCATGCGGTGCAGATCGTTCTGCTGGTGCGGTTCGAGCTGTGAGATGACAAGCAGAAATGGCTTTTCCTGTTTCTGGCGCAGAAATCGTTCAGCGCGATCAGTAAGGAAATCGACTCGATATTCGTCCTTATACGTGATGGGATTGCCGTCCCGGTCCCAGATGGTTCCTTCATAGGGATGGGTGGTCCACTCAAGCTCATTGGAGGCTTCCCAAAAATCGAGGAAGCCTCCGCGGTGTTCTTGCTTCACCGGGCCGCGTCCGCCGCCATCGGACTCCTTCCCCGGCGCAAGGTGCCATTTGCCGATGTAGTTTGCAGAGTATCCTGCCTGGCGTAGAGCGGAGGCTATTGTGGGCAAATCTTCACGCAAGCCGAGGCCATTGCGCCACACCCCGGTCTTCGTGGCATAGCAACCGGTGAAAAGAACGGAACGCGAGGGCGCGCACACCGGCTGGTTGGTGACGGCATGATTGAAGTTGGTCCCTACTGCGGCAAGCGCATCCACATTGGGAGTGTGCGTTGAGCTGTTGAGACCATTTGCGCCGACAAAGTCCCAACGGAACTGATCGGAGTGATAGATGACAATGTTGGGCTTAGTTTTTGCGCCCGATGGATTTTCCTGCGCAGATGAAGCTGTGGCGCCGGCAATCGCGGCTGCGACCCCTGCCTGCGCGGCGGTGGCAGCCGTACCGAGCAAAAAATCCCTGCGATTAAATGCCAAAATTAACTCCGAAATTCTTAGAAGTAATACTTTAGAGCCAATTGTATCTCCCGCGGATCGTTGGGATCGTCTTCGGTGGTCGTAATCTTCGAGAAGTTCGTGAGGTTGGTGAAGTTGGTCTGGGTTGGTACGCCGAAGTTGGGCGTGTTGGTGATGTTGAAGACTTCGCCACGAAATTCGAAGTAGCTCTCGTGCACGAACGGGAAACGGCGGAATACGGAAGCATCCAGGCGCCGCCACGGTGGGTATGTAACTTGTCCGCCCGGGCCGCCGAGATTAGCGGGTGTACCGACTGTACCCGTGGCCACTGTCTGCGGGTCGCTGAACGCACCGGGGTTCAGCCATTCATTCACACTGTGCATGTAGAGGGGTTGCCCTGGCTGCTTCAACGCGTCGCAATTCAGCCCGGAAGGAGCCGAATTCGCGCAACTGATTGTGAACGGCATGCCATCCTCTGCGGTGACAATCCAGTTCATCGACCAATCCCCAACTATCCAAGAGGCGGGGCCTGAGTGCAGGAGCTGACGTCCCTGCCCGAAGGGAAGGTCGTAGGTTCCGCTGGCGTGAATTATGCGGCGCACATCGGTATTGCAGAGTGTTGTATCCGCGGTCAATCCCACCCCGGGAACATACGGCCCGCGATAACCGCCGAGGTCGCTGTCGAGCAGATCGTGAATATCGCCCATGCACTTGGACCACGTCATATTCGCGGTAAATGACAATCCGGCGTTGAAGCGGCGTTGGGCGCCGAATTGCAAAGCGTTGTAGTCACTGAAACCGCTGCGAATGATGTAGTTCCCACTGTTTGGGGAGAGCGTTGAGAAGAAGTTAATCGAGCTTGCCGCCGTGGTCGGGGCGGTAATTTGCGATGTCGCATTTGTATCGATATTCGACTGCACGTGCCGCGCGCTATCACCTACATAACCCGCAAACAGCATCGTCGAGGGTACGATCTGATATTGCATCTGAAGGTTATAGGACTGCACATACGTTGTCTTCGGATGGCGGGGTTCTCCCTCCAACTGAAGGCTGCTCACTGTCGCTTGTGCCGGAGTAAGCGGTACGTTGCTAAGCCCTTCGTCGATCGCGCCTACAGTTCCTTCCGGAGTTGTGTCAGCGGTTTTGTTGGCGATAATCGCCTCAACCGCACTTTGATCGGCGTAGCTCTCCGAGACCTGGAAGGGGAAACTGATGAATACAGCTGTAGATATGCCGCGGTTTTCCAACCCTTGGTAAAAGACGCCATATCCGCCGCGGATCGCCGTTTTGGGCGATGGCTGAAAGGCAAAACCGACGCGCGGAGCAAAATTCTTGGTCTGCGCGTATCCGATCGCGGTACCGGAAACGGGAGTGAGCACAATATTGTTGGCAGTAAGAACAGCGAGAAAGTCCGCCGGCAGTTGGCTTATATTCTGCTCCGGTACATAGTAGTGAGTCAGTCCATCGGGCGAGTCCCCCGTCGCGGCCGGAACCAGGTTGCCGAAATGCCCATTTCTCTCAGAAGGATCGCCGATGTACTCGTAACGTACGCCCAGGTCTAAGGTCAGGTTGCTGGTCGCGCGCAGGTTGTCTTCAAAGTACGCGCCATAGTTGCTGCGAATCGGGTAAAAGGTGGGTGGAAAGCTGCTGGCGGTGACGCTTTCGGCTTCTCCCAGGTAATTCTGCTGGGCATTGTATGGAGAGACCTGTGGGAGAATCACCGCCTGCGCGCGATCCGTCGAGGGGTCGGTGTTGTTCACCACCGAGGTGTAGATTCCGTTGCTGGTGAAGTTGCCGCGTGGCTGGGATGGCGTTGCTTCGGGGTAAGCGATGCGTTGAAACGCAAACCCGGTGCGAATCTGGTTGCGTCCGCGATCCAGCGTTACGTTTTCCGCAACCTGCCAGACATCGCTGGCCTTGTCGCTCGGAATGGTGTTGGCCGCCCCGAGAGCCGACAATTCATTGAAATTGAACAGGGGCAATCCGCCGTTTTCTGAAACCTGGGGAATGCCCGGAATTCCATACTGCGCGGGAATTCCCATCTTCAAAGCGTCGAATTGAAAGCGCTTGTCGAAGATGCGGGTATAGCCTAACCGAGCCTCGTTGATGATTTTTGGGTTGAAGATATGGGTCCAGCCCAAGGCGCCGTTTTGCGCTTCGGTATAGCCTGTGCCTGGCCGTGAGGGAGCGCCGTCGGCAACGCCGGGGAAAGGCGATGCCTGAAACTGGTTCGTAAACTGATAGCCGTAACGGAAGAACATGGAGTTCGATGTTCCGAATTGCTGATCCAAACGTGCGTCCCCACCATTGACGCTCATGGTGTTGTTGGGACTATCGATGAAGTTTCCCGTGAAGCTGGAATTTGTCGGCGCGGGATAAAGACTCAGAATGGCCACCGCGACCGGGTCCAATCTCGACGCAGGTATCTGGTTCATTTGAGCGATCGCAGCCGAGCTTGTGAAGTTGGTCATCCCACTGAGCGATCCCGTGTAAAACGGATCACGAACAAATCCGCTCGCTGTCGGCGAAAGGCCTGTCACCGAATCGGGAGTTCCTTTGGTGACCGCGCGAGTAGTTTGAGGATCGAAGACTGTGCCTTTGGGGAAGGACCGGTTGAGCAAGTCGGAGGTTGTGCCGGTCTGCTGCGAAATCAGGTCCTGCAGGTTCCAACCGTTCGTCCTGGCTGTAGCCAAGCCGTTGTGCTCGGTCAGTGTAGGCACTGTCTCGTCGTAAGTTAGCCCTTGAACCTGACGCGTGCCTTGGTAGTCGACGAAGAAGAAGGTTCGATCGCGTCCATTGTAGATGTGCGGAATCAGAATGGGTCCACCGAAAGTGCCACCAAACTGGTTGAAGCGGAACTCCGGCTTGCCGGTGGTGGCAAAGTAATCGGCGGCGTCAAAGTCATCGTTTCGCAGGAACTCCCAGAGATCGCCATGGAACTGATTGGTGCCAGACTTGGTGGAGATATTCAGTACGGCTGCGGCAGAGTGGCCAAATTCGGCCGAGTAGTTGCTCGTCTGCACGGTGAACTCGCGCAGGGCGTCGGGAGGGGGCAAAAGAGCATATTGAGTCTGATTGACCAGGTCTCCGATGTAGGAGTAGTTATCCAGGCCGTCCAGCAAATAGTCATTCTGGGTGCGGTCCAGGCCGTTGGCGCTGAAGGAGCCGCTGGCCTGCAGGCCGCGCGTGTCGTGCTGGGCGAAGGTGACACCCGGCGAGAGTTGCGCGAGAAACGTGGCGTTGCGCCGGTTGAGCGGCAGATCAATGATAGGACGCGTGCCCACGAGTTGCTGCATCGAGGAGGTCTGGGTCTCCAGCAGCGGCGTGGCCGCACTCACTTGCACGCTTTGGTTTACGGCGCCCACTTGCAACGTCACATTCACCTTGAGTTGCGACTGGATTGTCACTTCGATGTGCTGTTGCACGCTGGTCTTAAAACCTTGCCGCTCGAATGTCAGGGTGTAAGAGCCGAGTTGCAGTGGACTGATCGTGTATTCGCCGGCGGCATCACTCGTGGCTGTATGTTGAATGCCGGTTCCCTCATTGGTAGCCGTCACGGTGGCGCCGGGAATGGCCGCGCCCGTCGAATCCTGAACACTGCCTACAATTGCACCGGTATCGACCTGACCGCGGATGGACAGCGGGGCAAGCGAGAAGAGAAGAAGCGCGAACGCCAAACACAGCTTCTTTGCAAAGAGCAGTGGGCTGGCGTGAAATTGGCGAGCGGCGGCATTGTAGACGTTTACTTTGAATTCCATTTGAGCGGCCATCCTGAAGCTCCTTGCTTGAATTAGGTTGTCGATCAAGCGCACAGGCTCTTATCCTGCAATGACGTGCGCGACGTGCCTCCCCTTACGAACAGGTGCTGGCGAATCCGCCGGTTGCAGGCAAAGGATGTCAGGACTGGCATCTTTGCTACAAAAAGGCGGCGCCCTTCAAAGTCGGACAATCGTAACATATCAACTGACGGTCGAGCCCATTCTGGCATCTACCGAGTACATAAGAACCGAAGATTGTGGCGTGTCACAGGACGGCATTCAATTAACTATTGCGGGACGCATTGCAGCGGTACGGCAAGCGGAAAAGCGGGGAACGGGGTTGGGTTTGCGAAGCTTCACGTACGGCGGCACGGCTGCTTTGAGTTTCAAAATCCGATTCTGGTGGTTTTGACTGGAGGTTGTCTTGAGGTGCGAATGCTTGCAGAGACGTTTTATTTGCGGCTCTGGCCGGGCCGGCCTTCGAACAATCCACTCCGTCAACGACGACTCAGGCCGGAACGGCGCAGACCCTGCGACTCCGGCGGCTGCGAAGGCGGTCAAGTTCGAGATTGCCGATATTCACCCGAGTCCGCCACGGCGTTTTCTCTTTTTCGAAGGGGCGTTTCTCGAAAACGGGCGATACATCGTGTGGCAGGCAACCATAGCGAACCTGATCACAACGGCGTACGGGCTGAAGGATTCGAGCTACGCGCGCGTCGGCCCGAGCTGGCTGGAATCGGATCGATGGGACACGATCGCGAAGGTACCGCCGGGGACAACCGAGGCAGAAACGAAAGAGGGGCCTGTGACAAGAAAAGCGCGATCTTATTCTCTGAGGCGCGGCCGGTTCGTCTCTCGGTTCGCGAATAATCGACAAGGTCAGGCGACCCGACAGCACATTCGTATACTTGGCGAAAAACCAGCAAAGGGAAGAGTTGCCGACCAGAATGGCCGGCAACAAACCAAACTTTGGTAACGCTTACTTATGGTTATTGAGCAAGGCCATTTATATAATGGGGACCAATACGAAACATAGAATCTAGTTTCAAGGTACCTTTTGCGACACTGCTCCAGGTTACGGTCGCATTGAATTTTTCTCCCCACGGAAGCAACGCCCCTCACGTGTTTTTTCTGCTGAGGGCACGAGCAAGCTGACGCGTTCGGCTCCCCAGTCTGTCGATCAATTCAACATTTGACCGGAATGGCTGCAGGTGTTGCAAGGAGCCACCATGAGTTCGAGAGTGTCATCAGGCTTCAGCACGAATTATCTTCCTGGCACGATGGGGGCTGAGTCCTTGTCGATTGCCTTGATTGGCCCGGACCAGAAGAGGCGCAAGACCGTGTCAATGGCTCTTGCGGAAAGCGGCCGGACAACAAACGTTCGTGAGTTTGAAAGTTACCCTGAAGGACCTGAGGAATACGAGTGGCTGCTTAAGCAGTCCTTCAACGTGATCGTACTCGACCTGGATAGTGACCCGGATCTTGTATTGGATCTGGTGGAAAGAGTCGGAGCGAGCGACTCGATGATGGTCATGGTCTATTCGGAGCGAGTTGACACGAAGCTGGCGGTGCGCTGCATGCGCGCGGGCGCCCGCGAATTCCTGCTCCTACCCCTTGAAGAGGGCATGGTGGCCGAAGCTCTCAACCGGGCCGCGGGCATTCGTTGCGAAAAGACTGAGCCGGTAAAGAAAACGGCGGGAAGCCTGCTCTTATTTATTTGCCCCAAGGGGGGATGTGGGGCTACCACACTCGCCTGCAATCTCGCCATCGCGCTCTCCGGAAGTTCCGAGCAAAAAACCTTGCTCGTCGATCTCGCTCTCCCTATTGGAAACGCGGCACTGGCTCTAGGGATTGCCACAAAATACTCGACCGAGGACGCAATCCGGAATGCCGACCGCCTGGACGCGACTCTTCTTAAAGAGCTGCTGGTCAGGCATCAATCAGGACTATTCGTGCTTGCCGCCCCCAGCAATATTTCCGGGATGGAAGGCTGCGAAGACGCCATCGACAAGTTGATCGAGATCGCTCGGCGCGAATTCGACCATGTGATCGTGGACGTGGGATCACGGATGGACCTGACAGGTACGGCGCTTTTCAAAAAGGCCTCTACGGTTTACCTGGTCACTTTGAGCGGTGTCTCCGAACTGCGCAATTCAAATCGCCTGATCTCGCAATTCTTTCCGGCGGGTGGGCCAAACCTTGAAGTTGTGATCAACCGCTTTGAGAATCACCTGCTGGGCGGGGTAAGGGAAGATGACGTCGTCAAGGCTCTGGGAAGGCCAGTGCGGTGGAAGATTCCTGAGGATCAGGAGTCTGCCCGCGAGATGCAGTACGGCGTAACCGGGGTGGGAAATACGCGCATATCGCATCTGAGTCTGGAAATGGCCGCCGCGATTACCGGACACCCTGCTCCGAAGGATCTGAAAGAGAAGAAGAAGGGCTTCAGCCTCAAAGGGTCCGTTAGAACTGTTGCAGACGAGCGTCATGGCAACGATGCTCAGTTGAATCGCAAAATTGCACCTCCGGCCCCTGCGCGGCTTACTCCCGTAATTAAATGGCCGTCGCCTGCTCCTATTGCCTACGGAGACGCGCTCTCCTCGGCCCAACTCAATGCCACGGCATCGGTTGCGGGAACCCTTGTATACACACCGGGTCCAGGTACGGTGCTGCCGGCAGGTACGCACAAGCTCTCCGTTTCCTTTACGCCGGCAGATAGTGAGCGTTACATCACTGCGCAAGGCACTGTGGTGCTCGAAGTGGAGAGATCGACGCCGGCCATCGCGTGGCCCGCGCCTGCCCCTATTGCCTACGGAGACGCGCTCTCCTCGGCCCAGCTCAACGCCACGGCATCGGTTGCGGGAACGCTTGTATACACACCGGCTCCAGGTACGGTGCTGCCGGCAGGTACGCACAAGCTCTCCGTTTCCTTTACGCCGGCAGATAGTGAACGTTACATCACTGCACAAGCGACTGTGGCGCTCGAAGTGGAGAGATCGACGCCAGCCATCGCATGGCCGAGACCCGATCCGATACCGTACGGCACGCCGCTGAGTGCGGGCCAACTCTGTGCCGCAGCATCATTGCCAGGAACATTTGATTACGCTCCCGCGCTGGGCGAGGTACTGAAGGCGGGAACGCAGACACTCTCAGCAACGTTCATTCCCGCCGACAGCGCGAACTACGCTCCGGTACGAGCTACTGTGCCGCTCGAGGTGTCCAAGGCAATCCCAAGCATCGCGTGGCCCGCGCCGCACTCGATTATGAGCGACATCGCACTTGGCGATGCCCAGCTCTGCGCCACCTCGCCCGTGCCTGGAACATTCGAATACGCGCCGGGCCCCGGACAGGTGTTACCGGTAGGAACACATACCCTCTCGGTTGTTTTCACTCCAACAGACAGCGAGAACTACGCCGCCTCCCACGCAACCGTATCAATCAAGATCGTGGAAAAACCTGCGCCGGTCGTCACGTGGACGAACCCCGATCCCAGAGTCGCAGCGGGAACGCATACCTTCTCAGTGGCTTTCAATCAGGCCGACAGTTCAAACTACACTACCACGCGGAGCGCCGCTCCGCCGAATCCCGCGAAGGCAAATCCACTCAATCAGAGCGACAGCGGAAGCTACACTATGATGCGGAGCGCCGCTCCGCCCAATTCCACGAAGGCGAATCCACTCACCGACTGGCAGAAAATCCAGGCCTCGAAGCACGGCACACCTTTGCGAGCTCCCGAGCTCGACGCCGCGGCATCAGCGCCGGCAACGCTCAACAACTCACCCGCACACGGCAAGGTGCTCGCGCCGGGGGCAACCTCCGATCCGCCGCACACCGAAAAATACAAGCCGGCGCAAGCCTTGGCCAAGACTCACTTGGAAGGCTTGGATGAGACGTCGAGGTTGCCGGCCGGTCCAGGCTTTCAGGAGTCAGAGCCAGTTCAGAAACCCAGTGTTGCTTCGCACCGGCTTCATGCTGTCGAAAAGATAAACGAAGTCACAACGGAGCCCGATTGGCTGAACTTGTTTCAAGAAATTCGTCCGCAGCCGGACGAATTGAATAGCGAAGTCAGCGAAAAGCAGAATGCAGCGAGAAAGCGGTGGATCATTGCAGGCGCCGGCGGATGTTCAATTTTGCTCGCGTTCATTCTCGCGGTCTGGTTATTCCATTCACGAACCACGGCTCCAGTGAAAGGCACAATCGCACCACCTGTGGCCGCGACCGATACTCAGTTGAACGCAGACGATCCGACGCCCTCGCCCAGGCGGACGAAAGCAGAGGATGAAACCGTCACAACGGCTGAAGCTGTGAATCCGACCTCGGCGCAGGTGGATTCAACGCCGACGGAAACGGAATCGGCGCCTGTGCAGACGGGACCGACCTCGGCGCAATCAGAAATGATGCACGATCAACTGAATGAGCCGTCCCGGATATCGCAAGAGATGATGCAGAAGCAGGTCGCGACGCCGCCGCCCCCCTCGAATCTTTCCCCGGCCACCGCGAGCAG
The DNA here is from genome assembly GCA_030049955.1 of Acidobacteriaceae bacterium. The sequence continues at coordinate 891 of JASIJX010000132.1, read as the reverse complement.
TCTGGGCGGCAGTGCTTCCATTGGCAGCGTATTCGCTCAAAATGCGCCTTCCGTCGTTGCGGCAAAGCACGGTCCACTCGCGGTATCTCCCGGCGTGGCCATGGGACTTCTGATTAAAAAGTGGCCGCCTGTCTATCCAGAGATCGCCAGGCAGGCTCGGGTCTCCGGCATTGTGCAACTGGAAGCCACCATTTCCAAGGCCGGCAAGATCGAAGACTTGCACGTTGTGAGCGGTCCCGTCATGTTACAAGGAGCCGCTCTCGATGCCGTGCGCGGCTGGCGATACCGGCCATACGTCGTCAACGACGAGCCGGTAGAAATAAAAACAACCATAAGCGTAGCCTTTTCTCTCGGTGAATGACGGGCGCCTACCTGGGGATATGGCATTTTCGGGTTCGGTGTGGTTCGAGTCAGAAGTATCAGCGTGCACCGGTGTGCTCTGCGGCGGCGTTGACCAGGAGCGTTGGCAACAACGAGTGCGAGAGCAATGATCCCGATTTCCCCGGCTCCCGCTGGCGATTCCTGACAATTCAACGCGGCCGCTTAAGCTACTGATTGGACATTTATCGATCTATACGATCGTGATGGCCGCAACCTCGTAGTCGTCCAAAGACGGAATGGTGAAGCGGAGTTCCTGGCCGTGCATTTCAAATGGGGTGCTCTTCTCTGCGCGTAACAGGTCAACGGCCTTCACTCGCACGCTCGATGGCAGATTTATTCTCACCTGCTGTGGTCCCAGTTTGACTACTGACTGCATCCATCCGTGATGCGCGTTGGGGTTGGTGTAGTTAAGCAAATGCACGGCGTATCCGGGCTCCGTCTCCCAGCAGAAAATTTCGACAAATCCGGCGCCTTCCACGATGACCATTCGCTCATCGCGCATCAGCCATC
>JASIJX010000131.1 GCA_030049955.1 Acidobacteriaceae bacterium | reverse complement strand
CGAGGACTACGAACAGTTGTGGAAGGTCAACCCCTTTGACGCCAGCTACTCGGAAAGCTATGACAACGCCGCCTATGCGCCGGACAGTATTTCCAATTATCAGTTGCGTTCCGTGCAGAACGCATCCTCAAACTATTCCTACACAACAACCCTGGCAGGGGGCGGCACGCCAGTCATGGGCGTGAACACTGCCAATGCAGTTAACTCCTCCGCTGGCAACGGGATTCTGCCCGGTATCCAAGCCGAAAGCCTTGCCCCCGACTTCGCGCCCTCCGCCGTGGAAGAGGCGAATTTCACTATCGAGCAGCCCCTAAAGTGGAACTCCGCCTTGAGCCTCAGCTACGTCTACACGCGCGGCATCAATCTCCATGACTTTTGGTTCTTCAACGACTGGCCCTCCGAGTTCAGTTGGGAAGTCCAACAGGGTACGACCGTGCCCAACTCAAGCGTGTATGGGCCAACATACTCCGGTACCGCGGAAGGCCCCTTTGACAACATAACCTACAGCTATTCATCTGACCAATCCCAGCAGAATGGCTGGTCGAACTACAACGCGCTGCAGGTCAACTATCAGAAGCTCTACCACAGCGGTGTTGCATGGCAGGTTTCGTACATCTGGTCCAAGTCGATGCGGGCGGGCACAGCAAATTACACCGGAAACGCGACCGACGCAGTGGATCCCTACAGCACTTATATCAACTCTTATGTCGGCAACTATATCAACGCGGGGGCGAACACGGTGACTTACGCGCCTGAGGGGGGAACTTTCGGAATTAAGCCCAATCTTCCGCCTCCTCCTCCCGCCGGCGTTCCCGTCTGGGGCTACTATAAGGCCCTGAACCGCTGGGAGAACTACATGGTCGACACCAACAATCCACCTCAGCATTTGAAGTTCAACGGGCTCGTCGACCTGCCCTTCGGGCGCGGCAAGCGCTGGCTGGGCAACGTGAACAAGGGCATGAACGAATTGGTGGGCGGTTGGCAGCTTGCTGGCGCAGGATCCCTTACCGCACAAGATTTCGCGATCACCTCGACAAACGGGGGGCCGACCGCTTCAACTGGCGCGGCTGGCAAATCCATTCATGTCTACAAAAAGTCGATGCCCATCACCGATTGCCGCAGCGGTATTTGCCGGAAAGGCTACGAATGGTGGAATGGCTACATCCCTCCGACGACAATCTCCGGGAATACCTGCGCTGCGCAGTCGGGAGGGAAAGTTGTCTCCGGTCTTTCCTCCAGTTGGGTGCCCTACGTGACGCCCATCGACACGATCTGCACGGCGACGACGACAGACAAGTATTACGGACAGAACGATGTCATCATGAATGGCGTCACCGGACAAGCCGCGAACGCCGTCATCACTTATGGAGTTGCCCCTCTCGAGAGCCTCAATGGAATTGCGAGCGGCGGCTTCGATGCAGCCAATCCGTTCTCTCATACCGTTCTGAACGGCCCGACGAACTTCGAGGCCGATACTTCGCTCTTCAAGGTCTTTCCAATCACAGAGAGAGTGCTTTTCCGTATGACAGTGGATGCTTTCAACGTGTTTAACATCCAGGGTCTTCCCAACCCGAGCGGAGCCGACGGCACGTTATGCTATTCAGCCGGCGGCGTGGGATGCACTTCCTACAATGCGGCGCGCCAGTTGCAGTTTTCCGCGCGACTGACGTTCTAGTTAGGAGGCGGGTTTCACTCTTGCTTATGTGGATTGCCGGAAGTTGATCAACGTACAGCATGCAAGGCTACTCCAGGATACCCAGAAGAGTAGCCTTGTGTCTCCACCGGGAATTCCCCCAAAAATCTCTCATGAGGAATTATGAAGAACTGCATTTATCTCCTTCTGATGATGTTTGCTCTTGGAGCAAGCAGCAAACAGGGGGTGGCGGCATCTTCGCTGCCCGCTTCGCCTTTAGGCACACCGGTCAGCGGTCCGTTCTCGCCCGTTGAACTGCGGGAATTTACCGCGCTCGAACCCATTGACACCCACGTGCATGACTACGTCAACAATCCCGTTTTCGTCGCCATGTTCCGCAAGCTCCATTTGCACGTGCTGGACATCATTGTCGCCGATCCCACGAGCTTGGGGCTTCCAGACGAATCCGTGCAGAGAAAAGGCGTATGGGATGCGGCAGGTAGCAGCGACGGCCACGTCGCCATATGCACGTTCTTCAATCCTTTTCAATTCCAGCAACCTGGTTACGATGAGGTAAAGATCCGTCAGCTCAATCAGGATTTTGATCACGGCGCCGTCGCGGTCAAGATCTGGAAAAACATCGGGATGGAAATCCTGGATGCGAAGGGCAACTATGTTATGCCGGACAATCCGATCTTCGAGCCCATTTACCGCGATATCGCGGCCCACAACAAGACCCTAATCGCCCACCTTGCGGATCCAGACCAGGCGTGGGAGCCCCTCAACCCTTCCTCGCCAGACTACGGATACTATTCAAAGAATCCTCAATGGTACATGTACACCAACCCGCAAGCTCCGTCGAAGGAGCAAATTCTTCGCGCGCGCGATCATATCCTTGAGGAGAACCCCACCCTTCGTATCGTCGGGGCGCATTTCGGCAGCATGGAGGGCGATTTTGATGAACTGGGGCAGCGTCTAGATCGCTATCCCAATTTTGCCGTGGACATGGCGGCCCGGGTGCATTACCTGATGTTCTTGCCGCGCGATAAGGCAATCGCGTTCGTCACCAAGTATCAGGACCGATTAATCTACGGTACCGATCACGCACTTATCCCCGGGGAAGACATTCAGAGGACTGCGGCAGGGTGGGAGGGCGGTTACGCGCTTGAGTGGCGCGCCCTGGCCACCAGCGACACGGTAGTCATCGCGGGACACACAGTGCAGGGCCTCGACCTTCCTCAACCAATCTTACGCAAGCTCTATCATGACAACGCTGTGAAGTGGTTTCCTGGCATTCTAGGATCTCAGTGAGCTGAACAATCTTTGAAGGCTTTATCAATTCACACTCTTGGAGCTGATACGAAGTAGGGAGATCCCTCGGCTCTGCCGGGGAGGGGCGTAGAAGTTTGACATTTCAGGGAGTGTCCCACGTTTTTTGTCTTTGAACGTTGGGCCACGCCACGAAAGCGTCGGAGGAAAGTGAAACACTGCTGGGATGCAAAGTTGAGAACAACTGCTGATATCGGCGTGAAAGGGGATTTGGCATGAGCACGAGACTCTTCAGCAGCTTTGAGCGGCTCACAAACTAAAGCCTTCGGCTCTGCCGGAGGATACTTACTGGCTTGGCTCTTCAACATCCCGCTAGATGACGTGTAGTAACAGGAGACAAACGGTGACCATCCGTAACAGACAAGATGCCCCGCCGTCCAGATCGCCGATCACCTGCGCGGCAGGTTCGAAATCGCTGCGCCCACACCTCGTCTTTCTGGGCCTGATCCTCATGTTGCTGCCTTTCCTCCCGGCCATGCCTTCGCAGGCGCAGACGGGTACGCCGGCCATCGCCATTCCCAAAACGTATTTTGGGATGATGTTTAACAAGACTAGCTCCTTTCCGCTCGCCAAACCCATCAGCTACGGCATGGATAGGTTATGGGATACCAGTGCCCAATGGGCCAACCTCCAGATAGCAGCGGGAACTACCCCGGGTGACTTCAATTGGCCGGCTCTTGAGACCCTGCTGCGAAACGATTACAACGATAATTCCCAGACCTCCGTCCTTTATACTCTGGGCGGCAGGACGCCAAACTGGGCTCTGGGTCTTGCCGCGACTTGCACTTCGAATCCAAGGCAGCCGGCATGTGACACAACCTGTGCGGGCTACCATTCTGGTGGCAAGACCACAGGTGCGAGCGCACCCGGGCAATGCTATCCGCCGGCGGACCTGAATCCAGATGGATCGGGAACTGACCAGACCTGGATCAACTGGGTAACTGCATTCGCCACCGAGGCGGTGAAATTGTGCAATGCCGGCGGTTATGCATGCATCCGGTATTACGAAATATGGAATGAGATCGACAACAACGGCCAGGGCTACGCTTTCCCCGGCAGCAGCTACGCCGCCCCCTATATGTTCGGAAGCACGTCGCCTATCAGGAGCGGCCATTTCTATTATGGTTCGTTCGCGCAGCTGGTGCGCATGACCCAGGATGCGCGGTGCTACATCAAGGGCAGGACGTCACTGAAGGCGAAGGGCAATGTTCCTTATGCGATCGATAATATGGGTGGCGCGGGAGTTGCCGGATCTTGTCCGCAGGTCGTGGGCATCCAGCCCGACGCCCTCATCGTCTCGCCATCCAGCCACGCAATCAAGGCCGTGAGCCTGAATACTATACGGAATCTTTTCTATTGTAGTGTCCCTGGCACCACCACCGGGGCACCGAACTGGTGCAATACGGGCAGCGATGAAGCCGCGGCGATAGACGTCGTAAACTTTCACATGAAACCAGGAAACCAACCCGACGGCTTCGATGTTGAGCAGGAAATGCTGTCGCAGTACTGCACCATCGTAGGCAACGGTGCGACCGAGTGTTCGGGTAAGGGCTACACGGGGATCCTGCAACCTGCCGAATTGGCGAAACCATTCTGGAACACCGAAGCCGGATATTCCGGGTTCGAACCCGACAGTTGGGATGGGGGCCGCGGCACACTGAAGCTAGGGGGTAACCCGGACATGCAAGCGGCATTTATCGGCCGTTATGCGCTCATTCAGTGGTCGCTTGGTATCCAGAATTTTAACTGGTACACCTATGACATCGGTAATAAGCTAAACGGTACCTCATATAACGGATCTGGCACGCAAGCCGGCGATCCTGCGTTAGCTTATACCTCGATGTATCACATGTTGGTTGGACAGACCATGAGCACCTCGTGCGCAGCTGATGGAAATGGCCCAGATGGTACGCAATGGAGCTGTGGTTTCGCCGGCGCCAATGGCTGGGTTGGAATGGCAGTCTGGGATACCAACTCGAGATACGGCTGTAACCCAGGCAGTACTGAAGGCAGCGGTTGCACCTACTACTGGACATCCGCGCCCGGCAAGTGGACTTATTACCGTGACCTGTGGGGGAATGAAACTGCTATCCCCACGACGGGTCAGCATGCTCATCAGGTGCAAGTGAGCAATTTGCCCATCATGTTGGAAAATCAACAACTGTAGCTGAGCAAAGAGAAAGCCTGATCGTTTATGAGGCTCTGATATGAGCCTCCCGTGGGGGCCCAGAGCAACTGCTTGAGAATCGATCAAAGGACCGCGGAGAAGAAGTTACGGCCTACAGCGGGAGCGGCGTGCGTGGAAGACTTGACGCGCTCTCTTGGAAGGTATTGGCCACTCCACCCTGGCGCTTCCATAACGGGGCCCCCCAACAAACGCGATTTTTGCGCGAACTGAAGGAAATCATGGCTATCCGTAAGAGTGCGCAAGATCAGTCTCCGTCTGGCCTCGATACGGCAGTCTTCAATGGCCGCAATGTGCAGGGCTTTGCTCTTCCTCAACCAATCTTACGCAAGCTCTATCATGACAACGCTCTGAAGTGGTCGTTTCCTGGCATTCCGAGATCTCAATGAGCTGAACAACTTTTGAGGGCTTTATCAATAATCGCGCTCCTGGAGCTAATGGCTCGGCTCTTGAACATCCACGCTGGATAACGTGTAGTGACAGGAGACAAACAATGACCATCCGTAACAGACAAGATGCCCCGTCACCCAGATCGCCGATCGCCTGCGCGACACGCTCGAAATCGCTTCGCCGACACCTCGTCTTTCTGGGCCTGCCTTTCCTGCTACTGGTTCTGCTCGCGACCATGCCTTCGTGGGCGCAGGGTATGCCGACGGTGGCTGTCCCAGCTCAGTATTTTGGGATGTCGTACAACAAATCTACTTCTATGACGTTCACTGACACCCCAGCCGTGACCTATGGCATAGATCGAATATGGGACGGCGATGCTCAATGGCTTGAACTCCAGACCGCAGCGTGTCCCTCTACAGGCTGCACGAGTAGCGACTTCGATTGGACTGAATTGGAAGACTGGCTGGAAAACGATTACAACAATGGTGTCACCACAGCATGGTACACAATGAGCAGGACACCGAACTGGGCTCTGGGTCTTAGTGGAACCTGCTCGTCGAACCCGGACCAGCCTGCATGTGATACAACTTGCAACTACGGTGTTTCCGGCGGCACAGACGCTAACGGTGACGCGCCCGGGCAATGCTATCCGCCCGCGGACCTGAATCCGGACGGTTCGGGGACCGACCAGACCTGGAAAAACTGGGTGACCGCGCTCGCCACCGAGAATGTCGCATTGTGCGGAGACGGAGGCTATGCGTGTATCCAATATTACGAGATATGGAATGAGGCCGATCGTAGTGGTCAGGGCTATCCCTTCCCCGGCAGTAGCTATGCGGCGCCGTACCTGTCTACAAACAGCTCTAAGATAGACTACGGCAACTCCTATTATGGTTCCTACGCACAACTTGTGCGCATGCTCCAGGATGCTAAGTGCATTATCCAGGGCAGATCTTCACTTGTAACTGTCGGCACCACTCCTTATGCAATTGATAATGCGGGCGGCGTAGGGGTTCCTGAATCCTGCACCATAGTCAACGGCATCCAGGGCTATAACTCTTCCTATCCCGCTACTTTCGTTTCGCCTTCCAGCCATACGGTCACGACCCCGGACCTGAACTTCACCCAGAATTTTCTCTATTGCACCGTCTCCAACACCACCGCCAGCGCACCTAACTGGTGCAATACCGGAGAGATCAATAATGGTGACGTCAACGAGGTCGCAGAGGAGGTCGGCGTTATCAACTTCCACATGAAGCCGGGCAATGAATCCGACGGCTTCACTCCGGAAACCGAGATGCTGTCTGAGTACTGTGCCATCGTGGGCTACAGCAACGCGCAGACTGAATGTCAGGACTACTCTAGCGACAGCGGCGTACTGGAGTCCGCCCAAGCGTCGAAAACAATCTGGAATGGCGAATCCGGATATTCCGGCCAATCCGACGGTTGGGCTCCACTGTCGGGGCAGGGGCTGGATATATCGGGTAACCCGGACATGGAGGCGTCGTTTATTTCCCGCTATTCCTTAGTGCAGTGGTCGTTCGGTATCCAGGGTTCCAACTGGTACGAGTACGATATCAGTAATGTGTTAAACGGTAGCTCTGATAATGGGTCCGGCGATCAAGCCAAGGATCCGGCGAGGGCATACAATGCACTGTACTCGTGGATGGTTGGCCAGACCATGACCACTGCGTGCAACAACGTATGGGGTACAGAATGGGCGTGCGACTTTAGCGGCGGCTCAAACCTCCCCGCCGGCTATGAATCGAGTGCAATCTGGAATACCGATTCCACCAGCTATCCCTGTAATTCAGACAGTGACGAGGGTGACGATTGCACGACCTTCTATACCACGGTGAGTAGCAAGTGGACCTATTACCGCGACCTGTGGGGAGATGAAATTCAAATTCCTACCACTGGCACGTACGCGTACCAGGTGCCAACAGGTATCTTGCCGATCCTGTTAGAAAACGAATCCTACCAATAATGTAGTCAAGCGAACAAATGGCAGGAACGCCAGAATGCTCCCTGTAAAGCAATATCGGTCTACAGCAGGGAGCAGCGTCGAGATGAAGCACGTGTGGTAACGTCACATTGACGATGCATCGCGGGAAAGAGCCGTGATGCACAACAAACTCCTCAATGAGGAGAAACAAGCTCGCCGGAGAGTGGGTGCGAAAGAGAGCCTGAAATGGAGCCATCCTCTTTCCGCCCGCTCGCCCGGCGAGGACCTAAGGTGAAGTGAGAACCAATCATGAATCGAAGGGAATTTATAGCATTTAGCGGGGCGGCGATCATGGGGAACGGAACGGGCGTATCCTCGCAGGCCACGGGAGCGCCGAATTCAAGCACCGCTCCGGTTGTACTTCCGCAAAAAAAGCAGAGCAACCAGCCAAACATCTTATTGCTCATGGCCGATCAACTGCGTATGGACTGTGTTGGCGCCTATGGGAATGCGGCCATACGGACACCGAACATGGATCGACTGGCGAAGGAGGGAGTTCGTTTTCAATGCGCCTACACAACGACTCCTACCTGCGTCCCGGCGAGAACCGCGTTGTTGACCGGGCTAGGTCCATGGCAGCACGGCAAGCTAGGGATGGGATCATGGCCAATGGCGTCCAACGAGTATCCGGTGGAGAAGGCGAGAGCGTTGTCGAAAGCGGGATACTATACGACATCAATTGGCAAGAATCACTATAATCCTTGGCGAAATGCTCACGGATACCATCAGGTGTTGAACGATGAACACTGCAGCTATTGGTTTCATCAGACGTCGTTTCAAGCGGAGGCATCTGGCGAAGACAGATGCGACTACGAATCGTGGTTCTGGTCGCAAATGCCAGGCAAGGATCCCCATGCAACGGGGATAGGGTGGAATGACTATATTGGCAGGCCGTTTGTGTACCCGGAAGAGTTTCATGCTACGCATTGGACTGGCGAGACGGCAGTTCATTTTCTCGAGCAATATGACCGCCCGCAGCCGTTCTTCTTAAAAGTATCTTTTATGCGCCCACATAGCCCATACGATCCACCTGAACGCTTCTACAAAATGTATGAGGATGTCTCGTTACCAATTCCTCAAGTAGGCGCCTGGGCGAAGCGCTACGAGCCACGAAGCGGGGCAGCGGACGATATCTGGCACGGGAAGATGTCTCCGGAGGCCGTCCGTCGCTCCCGTCAGTGCTACTACGGCAACGTAAGTTGTGTAGATGAGCAAATGGGCCGGATTCTCGAGGTGCTCGAGAAGCGAAAGATGCTTGATGAAACACTCATCGTGCTGATCTCCGATCACGGCGACATGCTGGGCGACAACAACCTTTGGCGGAAGGGCTATGGCTATGAGCAATCGGCTCGTATTCCGATGCTCATGCGTCCACCTTCCGGCATGGGCTTGGGACCGGGAGGGCAGGTCTTTGCAAATCCAGTTGAACTGCGAGACGTTTTGCCGACCCTTCTCGATGCCGCGGGAGTCTCCATCCCGGACAGTATCGAAGGGAGGAGCTTGCTTCATCTTGTCCGGACGAAGGGCGAAGGGTGGCGTCCGTACATCGATCTCGAGCACGACGTTGGATTTACTTCTGCCTGGAATGGTTTTTCCGATGGCCGATGGAAGTATCTCTATTACGCGATGGAGGGAGAGGAGCAACTTTTCCATCTCGAAAGGGACCCCAATGAACTGGAGGACTTGGCTGGGGTGCCCGAATACACGAAGGAGCTTCAGCACTGGAGAGGACTGATGGTGGAGCATCTCGCGGAGCGGGGGACAAGATGGGTAAGCAACGGCAAACTCGCAACGAGAGCTGAAAGCATACCTTTCTCTCCGAATTTTCCCGGATACGCGCCCATGCGCGATGAATTTGTGGCAGAGCTTCACCGATTGGGAGGAATCTTTTCAGCAGGTCGTTCTGATAACAGGAAATAAGGAGAGTGAGAAGACTGGAATCCTAGCTTGTCCCAGTGATAACGACGCAATTCACAACTCGATCTTTGATCAGATGTATCCGTCCGGCGCAAAGGCACGATCCAATGGTCAGGGCCCAATTGGGTCGGTGCCGTGCCAAGTCGTCTATTTCTACAGATCGCACTTCTGCCTTGCAGCGGATTCCAGGCAAATCACCTATGTTCCTCGATGTTCGGATCATATCATCGGCTTTTCGCGATTTGATTAAGGATCGAACTGGCGCTGAAGCGGGCCCGGGAGCCCAGATCGCGCTCTATGCGAAGGACTTCATTCCATTTGGCCATCCGCTCCCCTCGCGCAAAAGATCCTACCTTCAGTTGGCCGGCATTGGTGGCAACAGCCAGATGAGAGATGAACCCATCTTCCGTTTCGCCCGATCGAGCGGATACGACTGGATTCCAGCCTGCCTCTTGCGTCAGCGAGATTGCTGCCAGGGTTTCACTGACCGTGCCAATCTGGTTGAGCTTGATGAGGACGGCGTTCGCAATGTTCCGTTCAATGCCGATGCGAATTCGATCCAGGTTGGTCGTAAAAAGGTCGTCGCCGATCAGTTGAATGCGATCGCGCAAGGCCGATGCGATCACACACCAACCGTCCCAGTCTGTATCGGCCATTGGGTCTTCAAGCGACACGATCGGATAGTGGTCGCACCAGGCAATCTGAAGATTGGCGAATTCCTCTGAGGTAAAGGTCTGGTTTTCCAACCGGAAAGAATAGCGCCGAGTATGGGGATCGTATAAGTCGCTGGCAGCGATGTCCAGCGAAATTGCTGCGTCCCGGCCGGGGGCGTAGCCAGCTTGACCGATGGCGTCGGTCATAAACTGGAGGACTGCTTCGTTGGTGGAAAAGGCCGGCCAGTATCCGCCTTCGTCCGCCACCCCGTAAAGCGAGCCTTGCTTAGCCAGCAATTCGCCGGCGGCGCGATAGACATTGAAAGTAATCTCCATCACCTCTTCGAACGAGTTGGCCCCAATTGCGACCAGCAGGAAATCCTGAACGTCGGTACGCCAATGGGCGTGAGCACCGCCCCCGACTATCTGAATCTCGGGCAATGGCAAGAGCGTTCCACGGGATTGACCCAGATAGTCGTAAAGAGGCCGTCGCAGCGCCGCGGCAGCGGTGGTTGCGGCGGCCATGGATACAGCCAAAATCGCGTTTGCGCCAAGGCGAGATTTGGCGGATGTTCCGTCCAATTCGATCAGCTTGCGGTCCAGGCCCGATTGATCGCGCACGTCCCATCCAATGAGCGCCGGGGCAATTTCACGGTGGACGTTAGCGATGGCTTGGAACACCGATTTGCCTTGAAACCGACTTGGATCGCCATCGCGCAGTTCGAGTGCCTCGTATTGCCCAGTTGAGGCGCCTGATGGAACTGTCCCCCGTCCGCGCTCCCCGCTTTCCAACTCAATTTCTGCTTCGACCGTGGGATTGCCGCGAGAATCATAGACCTGGTATGCGGTGATCGACCGGATTTTCATTGATACGCCTTCCATTCGTTCACACTGGAGAACCATGGGTGGAGAATGTCGCTCAAAGACGTGCACCCTGCCAGAATCCCCGACCGCGCAAACTGCCGTACCCATGTGGTTTGTTGTGTATTCGTCAAATACTCGACCGGCGATTTGCCGTCGATCCGCGCCAGCAGCAGCATCAAGAGCAAGCGTGCGACGCGTGGTTCCAAGGCCCTGTGGTCGATTATTCCGCGAACCTTTTCAAGATATCGCTGCCAGAAGGCCTGACACATTTCCTGCACGCCGATCAGTCGCGGAGCATGGTAAAGTCCTTTCAGCAAGAGGTGGGTCAATGGAAACGCTACATCGAAAGCAGGATCGCCATACCATGCGACTTCACAATCCAGCAGCACTGTACGCGACGGTGAAATCATAACGTTCTTGGGACTGAAATCACCGTGAACTAGGCATTCCCGAGTGGCTGCCAGGCGCTGCGCTTCTGCCTCAAACAAATCGCGTAGGTCGAGATGCCGATTGCCTGTGGTGAGCAGGTAAGGATCGATACGTAATTGCATGAAGTTCGCCGTGGTATTAAATTGGCGTTCGGCGTTGGCATCGCCGGCAGAGTGTGAGTGAATCTGGCCAAGCAAGGTTGCGGCTTCTACGGCGTGCTCGATACGAGCCTCGCCGCGGAGCAACATGAGTTTCCAACTGGTGAAATCTGGTCCGAGGAACTCCATTGAGAAGTAGCCGCGGTCATTCGGACTAGGGCGCAAGGACGGGACAGCTTGGGGAAGAAACCGGCCAACATAATCGATGTACATCTGTTCATAGCGATTGCGGCCAACGTCGGCAGCCCAGTGGTCTTTTACCCTGAGCGTGGGCAGCGCGCGCTTGACAACGAAGGAGTCCGGGCCGTCGTCGACGCGGTAGATTTCGCTGGAGACGCCGTCGGTCAAAGGCGTGAGTCTGGCATCCGAATGCCGCAGCATGCCGTCGCGCCTGAGCGTTTCCAGAAACTCCCTTGAGGGTGCATTCCTCAGGTTGTTGCCCCTGGTCCTTAAATTTCTCAAGAATCCAATTTTCATTTGTTTGCATTCCTATCACCGTGCTGAGCGACGAGCGAATCCATTTCCTCGTTTCCTTCCCTTCGCAGATCCTCGCTAGCGGTTTGCGACGAATGCGAGAAAGGACAGGCATTCACTACCAGATCGGCCATCTCATTGTTGCCCGCGAGAGACAATCCCGCGGCAACTCCACGACGATCCGCCTCGGAGCGATTCTGGCTGACCTTCCATTTGCCTTCGAGCCGGCCGATAAGAATTTCAATGCCCGTGATCGCTTTCAATTGTCCTTCGAGGAATGGCGTGGGAGCATCGGACACTCTCCACGGATGGGATTGTTTGTGCTCTTGCAGATTTGTGAGTTGTCCAACTTGCGTCAGCAACCAGTCTGTATCTTCGACGATCCGTGCGATTCCTCTCACCAATACAACAGCGTAGTTCCAGGTTGGCACAACTCGACCGTGTTCCTGTTTTGAGGGATACCAGGAGGGAGTGATGTAGGCTTCAGGGCCGTGGAAGATAACCAATACCTCACCCCCCTCCCCGAGAGTGTCAAGTTGGCTGTTGCCTTTGGCGAGGTGAGCGCGCAGAACTCCAAATCCGTCATTTACGGTCAATGTGAAAGGAATGAGGTTTGCGTCCAATCCACCAACACCATAAGTCACAAGTGTAGCAAGTGGATGTGCAGCGATGAGCGCCTGCAGCACCTCTAGTCGATCTTCACGAAACGGCGCCGGTATATGCATTCCAGACCTCGAAAGAAGGCGAACAAAAATCTCTCTTTCACACCATTATCGGTCCTATACTGGTTTGGTTAAAAGGTCCATAATTACCATTGTTGACCAGTCCAGTATGCGGAGAATCAATGACGCTCAGTCCATCGGAGTTCAGACGTGGGTCTAAAAGTCGTCGAATTTGCGATGCAATTCGGGACCAGATCATAGCCGGCGTTTATAGGCCGGGTGCTTCGCTCACCTCATCTCGCTCTCTCGGCGCCGAATTGGGTGTTTCGCGCTCGACCGTCACAGTGGCATACGAGCAACTGGTAGCGGAGGGCTATCTCGAAGCCAAGCAGGGCCGCCTCCCTCGGGTATCCACTTCTCTTCGGCTTCCTCTATGGCAGTTCCAAGCAACTGGAAACACCGCAAAGACCGCCTTACGACTTTCTAATTATGGAAAACAAGTGTCGTTCTGGCCTCTTCCGCCAAAGCAGAAGAAACATCCGATCGCGGATTTTCGCTATGGGGACATCCGTGCAGAAGACTTTCCTCTCCAAGCATGGAGGCAGGCACTAACCACGGTCATCCATCGAAAACAGGAGCGCTTCATATACGGCGATCCCAAAGGGAATTTAGAACTCAGAAAAGCATTGCAGGGATATCTGTGGCGTGCTCGTGGAGTGCGATGCGACGCAGAACAGATCATTGTGGTCAATGGATCGCAGCAAGGACTTGACCTGTGTGCTCGGCTGCTCTTAAATCCCGGAGACAAAGTAGTTCATGAAGAGCCCGGTTATTTGCTTGCTACGAGAACGTTTCTGGCAATCGGGGCCAAATGCATACCTATCGGCGTGGATCGCGGAGGAATGCAAACATCGGCTCTTAACCGCGTTAAGGATGCACGACTTGTCTATGTCACACCGTCGCACCAATTCCCGTTGGGAGGTGTGCTGACAGCAGGACGTCGGCGCGAGTTGCTGACGTGGAGTGCAAAGAGTCATGCCTACGTTCTTGAAGATGATTACGATAGTGAATTTCGCTTTGATACCCGTCCGATGGAAACCCTTCATAGTCTCGACGAAACCGGATGCGTGATTTATCTGGGAACTGTCTCGAAAACACTGTCGATGCAGTTACGGCTCGGGTATCTCGTCGTACCGCAACAGTTAAGTAGTACGTTTACGGCGATGAAGAGACTCATGGATCGCCACACTCCATCCTTCGAGCAAATTGCTCTGACTAACTTCATCTCTACTGGTGCCTATGAGCGCCACATCCGTAGGGTGCGACGGCGCAATGGAGAACGCAGAGAAGAGCTTCTGCAATGTCTGCGCACCCAGTTGTGCGACGAAGTTGAAGTGGTTGGCTCAGCGGCTGGTCTGCATGTAGTTCTCTGGTTCAATTATGTGGCTCGAGAACGCGAAGCGGCGTTGATCAACGCTGCGGAATCGGCAGGTATTGGAATTTATCCGGTTAGTGACCTCTATTTCCGGGACAGTAATCGAGCCAAGGAACCGCGAGCGGGAATCATCATGGGCTATGCGGCCTTGACGCGAGGGCAAATTCATTTGGGAATTGCAAAGCTACGCAAAGTCGTTATCGCCCTAGCGGGGTACTGAAAAGTCACTCCATTCACAGGCGATTCTGTTAAGAGATGTTCATGCGTGGGTCGATCATCAGCAGGGCCATATGTTCAGTTACCTCTCGCCTAAGGAGCGGGTGTGCAAGGATCATCCTCTGCGCGGGATGCGGGCGATGACGGACGAGATTCTTCAACGAATATCGCCCATTATTCGATGCGATGTATGTCGAGGGCGGTCAGTCGTCGATTCCTCCTGACAAGTTGCGATGGGCGCAGCTGTTGCAGATGAATTGAGAAGTGGCGAACGCTACAATCGCTAATCAGCGGCCCTCCTTTAATGCCCCAAGAATCCCAGCGAAGGCCGGTTTGGGATTGAGATTGTCATCGAACAACAAGGGTTTTTCTGCTCTGAACTGATCGGCAGAGACCTCAAGGCTATGTAAATACCTCATATTGTCGCCGGTACCCCAAGTTGTGAATCCCGTGCAATTCGAATCCTTAAGGCATGTGTGGAGAACGTTATAGAAAACGTCTTTTTGCTTTTGCAGAGAATCAGACAAGCTGCCTCTGCCAGACAGAGTTACATCCATCTCCGTTACTTGCACTTGCACGCCGACCGCTTTGCCTGTGCGAGGAACCACTTGAACTCGTCGCTATAGCTCGGGCATAGGACATCCAACTGGAGGTGCATTTCTATGCCGGCAACATCGATAGGAACCCCCGAAGATTTCAGTCTGCGGATAAGATCAAAAAACTCACGAGCCTTGGCTTCGTTTACACCACGGTGACCGAAAGTTTCATTCAACAGCAGTTCAGCATTTGGAGCTGCTTCACGCGCATAGCGAAATGCTTTCGCTATGTACTCGTCCTGTCCGAGAACCTGCGACCAGCATCCGTTATGGGCTGGACTAAGAGGCTCGTTAACGACCTCCCAACCATAGAATGTGTCTCCACCGTGGAGCACGATGGTGTGGATCTGATCTCTTAGCACTCGGTCCATCTTGTTTTTCGACCATGCTCTACACCGCTCTTTGAACCAATCCGGCCCGCGGCCAGGACGATAGACAAGTGCAGCGCCAAACAGCTTCATGCCATGAGCTTCAGCGAAACTCATATCGCGGTCCATGCCACCCAGGTCGAACTTCCCCGGTTGTGGCTGCGTCAACGGGAACATGACGATCGATACGCCAGAGTTGAAATCCGTGGCCAAGATCTTTTTGTACTTGGAGTCATACCAATAACGGTCCTGAAATGTTGTCCCGAGCCAAAAATGCAGAGCATCTGCGTACGAGCGAAGCGTTTCTTGTCCACCTGACCT
>JASIJX010000130.1 GCA_030049955.1 Acidobacteriaceae bacterium | reverse complement strand
ATGCGCACCGGCTCGCCGCCAAATGCGCTGTTTACGGGCGATGCGGCCCGGGAGTACCGCTGGTTCAGCTTCTCCGACAACCTGCCGGGAATTTCGATCAGCGCACGCCGCGCAGCGCGGCAGATCGTGGACGGGATTGAATCCGGCGCCGCGGAAGTGGCGATTACGCCGCAGGCGTTTTTCGCGTCGCGGTTCGGAAACGTGGCTCCGCGGCTAACGCGGACGATGATGCGGGCGATGAATCTGTTCCTGCCCGCGGCGCAGCCGGGCTTGTCGGAAAACCGCCGCGGCGAAGACGTAAGCGAGCTGGAGCCGCTGCCGGCGCGGACCATTGGCAGGGCCGCGGCGCAACGCTACAACCAGACGCGGCAAGCCGGTTGAGTTTCGCGAACGAAATGCGTGAGTCTTCCGCCCTTTCCGCAACATGCGCGGAAAGGACGGGGCACGGAGGCATTTCTGGAGGACTCTTACTTCACCCAGACCTTCGGCTCGACTGAAAGCCCCGGACGGAGCTGGTGGTTGGGATCTTCCTTGGCGAGATTGGTGAAGTCGAGGCGAACCGGAACGCGCTGCACCACCTTGACGTAGTTGCCGGTGGCATTCTCCGGCGGAAAGAGCGAGAGCACGGAGCCGGTTGCGCCGCCGATCTGCGTCACTCTGGCGGAATAATCCTTGCCAGTGGCGTCCACGTGGACCTGTACGCGCTGGCCGGCGCGCATGTTGCGAAGCTGCGTCTCCTTGAAGTTTGCCGTGATCCAGATGTCCTCAAGAGACACAAGGGTAAGCAGGTTCTGACCTTGGGACATATTCTGGCCGACTTCCACGCTTTTGCGCGTAATGATGCCATCTTCCGGCGCGACGATTTTGGTGTAGCTGAGGTTGAGCATGGCCTGATCGAGCTGTGCCTGCGCCTGCATCACCTGCGCCTCGGCCTGCTTGGCGCGGGCGCTCTGCAACTGCACTTGTTGTGGGCCGGTTTGCGCGTAGCGATGCTGTGCCTCCGCCGTCGTCACGCGCTCGCGGGCCACGCGGATGCCGTCCTCGGCGGCCCGCTCGCTGGCCTGGGCATCGGCCAGCGCGGCCTGGTCAGCACGCGCCGCAGCCACGGCGGCATCATACTGCTGCTTGCTGATCACGTCTTTTTGAACAAGCGGCGTGTAGCGCGCCAGGTCCGACTGCGCCTTATCGTTATTGGCCGCGGCCTGAGCGACGCCGGCTTGCGCGGATGCGAGCTGCTGCTCGGCCTGCGAAACGCCCGCGTGCGCGCTGACAAGATCGGCTTCAGCCGAACGCAGGTTGCTGCCCGTGTTAACGCTGATGATGGGCACATTCACCTTGGCTGCCGCTGCGGCGGCCTTGGCGCTGTCCAGCACGGCTTGCGCGTTCTCCACGGCAACCTGAAAATCGCGCGGGTCTAGATCGACGATGGGATCGCCACGGCGCACCTCCTGGTTCTCGTCCACATAGACCCTGATGACGTGACCGGTAATGCGCGAGCTGACCTGGGTGAGGTGCCCATTGACCTGCGCGTCGTCGGTGTCTTCGTAGTAGGTGGAGTGCCACCAGATGCCCAGCGCGATAAGCACCACGGCCGCGATTGCGACAAACAGAATGCCGCGGCGGCGTCTGGGCGGCCGCGACGGCTCTGTCTCTTGCGGTTCCTGGACCCGCTCCTGGACCCGCTCGTGGACCGGTTCATTGACCCGTTCCTGCACCGGTGCTTGATTCGTGTCCGCCACTTTATTTCCCTCCTAATCGCGAAACCCGCGATGCTGTTTTTCTCATGCCCGGCAAGACGGGCGCGTTCACGGGTGGTCTCCCAGATACTTGCGATAATTTTGGGCTGCCCCCAGCGCGCGGGCAAGACTCAGCTTGGCCACGTTATCGCGGTAAAGACTGGCGACGTACTGATCCTCGGCCTGAGCAACGGACTGTTGCGCCTGGCTGACGGCCAGATTGTCGCTGACTCCGTTCACATAGCGCTCCTGTGCTTCCTTGAGCGCTTCATTGGCCAGGTCCACGCTCGACCGGGCAACATCCACTTGCTTTTGGGCCGCGGCGATGTCGAGAAGCGCGTCGCGAACGTCGGCGTCAATCTGCGCGCGCTTGTCGCTCAACTGCGCCTGGGCAGCGTCGAGCTGGGCCTGCGCCTGCTCGGCCTGGCCGCGCAGGCCATACTCCTCGAAGATGGGCACAGTCACGGCTCCGGTCGCATCCACGGTGCCGTGCGACTGATTGAGCGTGATGCCGATGACACCGTAGTCGACGTTGACGCTGATGACCGGCAGCCGGGCTGCGCTGGCCGCTTTTCGCTGCTCCACAGCCGCCGCGGACTGCTCCACCATGGCGGCCAGATCCTTACGGTTATCCTGAGCCTGTTTGAGGAGCTCGTCGAGGTTAATCTGATCGAAGACGGCGTACGGCGCCTGCTCGGTGAGAGTGAACGGCTGCGCGACGGGCAGGCCGATGGTGCGAGCGAGAGCCAGCTTGTCTTTTTCGAGCGAATTGCGCGCGGCGATGAGCTGCTGCTCGAGCGACTGATAATCGACACGGGCGCGCAGCACGTCGAGCAGTGGCGCCGTGCCCGCCTCGTGTCTGTCGTCGGCCTGATCGAGCGAAACCTTGGAGGTGGCCACCTGCGCTTCAGAATCGGCGACGCGGGCCTGGTCGGCGAGCACCAGCAGGTAGGCGTTGCCGACGGTCAGGACCACCATGTCGCGGGCGTCTTCGGCTGATAATTGCGCGCCGGCAAAGTTGTGGCGCGAGGCCAGGTAGTTGTGTATGGAAGAAAGATCGGCGACCGACCAGCTGAAATAGGCGCGGAGGTCTACGAAGGCGAAGGGGCCGATAATGGTGGGAAACCCTGGCAGACGAAGGCCCTCGGCCGGCAGGTAAACCTGCTGGACGCTTTCTTTCCCGGCAAAGTCGATGCCGGGCAGCAGCGACTGCAGCTCGTTGAGCCGCTGCGCGCGCGCCGCCGCGGTTTGCGTGCCGCTGAGAATGAGGCCGAGGTTGGCCTGGAGGCCGCGCTGGATGGCGTCGTCGAGTGAAAGACCGATGGTTTGTGCAGTGGCGGTGCCCTGCGGCACCGAACCCTGAAACGAGCCGGAAGTTGGGCCGACAGGGACCGGGGTTGGCAAGCCGGGCGCACCGGTGACAGGAATGCTCGGGCCGCCGCTGGATACCGTGGACGGGACGGAGGGCGCTCCGGTCGATGATCCTGTCGCATTTTGGGCCGGCGACCCGGCCTGAGCCGGCGAGGTTCCCTGCTGCTGCGCGTGCGCCAGAGGCGCTCCCGCCGTCGACACCAGCACGCCGGCAAAGATGAGGCCGGCCACAGAGGGTCGAATTGTCTTCATCATGGGTGGTTTGGACAAGATCAACCTTGCTCGAATCGGAGCGTGTTCGAATCGGATGACGAACCGCCGGAAAAAGTGCTGTACATCAATGGATGCACAGAGGTTCCGCTGCGGTTCTCAAATTTCTAGTTTAGCGGATGGTGACAGCGAATAAAGCATATTTGCGGGCCGGCCCATGGCCGCGTAGCGCCCATTCGGGCCCATTTTCGATGCCGTAGGCCGCGGGGCCGGCACAACGATGCGTGCCGCTGTCACGGGAAGCAGCGGCGGGATTCAACCCTGAATCGATCGCCAATATCCGATCTGCGGACGAGCCCAATTTCTATCTGTAGGCGTTCCCTTCGGGCACCCTCATCCGGACAGTGCGGAGGGGCAGCCCGACGCGGTAGACTGCCAACACAGCGAACGGACGCCCCTGCAATGGCAACGACCCGGAATACGTCCCGGACCAAAGTCAAGCTCTTCAACGGCCGCGATCACTCGTGGATGGAGTTCAACCGGCGTGTGCTTGAAGAAGCCGAGGACCCGGCCAATCCCCTGCTGGAGCGGGTCAAATTTCTTGCCATCACCGGCTCCAACCTGGACGAGTACGTGGAGGTGCGCCAGGCAGGGCTGATGCAGCGGATTGAAGACGGCTTTCGCGAGCCGGGCTATGACGGTCTGCGGCCCGACGAGTCTCTGGCAGAGCTTTCTGCAGACATGCACGCATTTGTGGCGATGCAGTACCGCTGCTGGAACCAGCTCCTGTTGCCGGCGATGCGCAAGGAAGGCATTCGCCTGCTCGACTGGGACGAGATGAGCGCCGAGGCGCAGGCGTTTGCGCACGATTATTTCCAGCGCGAAGTAGATCCGTTGCTGACGCCGATCTCGATCGATCCGGCTCACCCGTTTCCGCGCGTGCTGAACAAGGCGCTGTGCCTGGCGCTCCTGCTCCGGCCCAAGAGGCGCAGGTCCGGGCCGCAGGTGCTGGGAGTGGTGACAGTGCCGCGCGCGCTGCCGCGGTTTGTGCGACTGCCGGCCGAGCGTGGCCACTGGGACTACATGCTGCTTCTGCAGCTCATTGTGGAGCACCTGGCCGGCATGTACAGGGGCTATGAAGTGCTGGCGCACGCCTCGTTCCGCGTCACGCGCAACTCGAATCTTTATTTCGAAGAAGAAGAAGCGCGCTCGCTGCTCGAAACCATCCGCGTGGAGCTGCACAACCGGCGCAAGGGCGATGCGGTGCGGTTGGAGATCGAGGCCGGCGCCGATCCGGAGATTCTGGAGCGGCTGCGCGTGAATTTCGAGCTCGAAGAGAGCCAGGTGTGCCGCAGCGAGGGGCCGGTGAACTTGTCGCGCCTCATGTTCTTTTATGAGGATGTGCCGCGGCCCGATCTGAAGTTCCAGCCCTTCACGCCCAAGCCGCTCGTGCTGAGCCGCAAATCGACTGGCATCTTCGACGAGCTGCGGCATCGCGACATTTTGCTGCACCATCCGTACGATTCCTACGATGCGGTGGTGGATTTTGTGCAGCAGGGCGCGCAGGACCCTGCCGTGGTGACGCTGAAGCAGACGCTTTACCGCACCAGCCATGACTCGCCGATGTTCCGCGCGCTGACCGAAGCCGGCGCGACCAAGGAAGCCACGGTGGTAGTGGAACTGATGGCGCGCTTCGACGAGGCTTCGAATATCCGCTGGGCGCGGAGCATGGAGGACGCGGGCGTGCAGGTCTTCCATGGCGTGGTTGGATTGAAGACGCACTGCAAGCTGGCGATGCTGGTGCGGCGGGATGAAGACGGCGTGACGCGGCGCTATTGCCACCTGGGCACGGGCAACTACAACCCCGTGACGGCGCGCTTTTACACCGACCTGAGCCTGCTCACCAGCGATCCGCAGATCACCGAGCGCGTGCATATGGTCTTCAATTACCTGACGGCACACGCGGAGCTGGACGACTACAGCCCGCTGCTGGTGGCGCCGCTGACCATGGCTGAGAGTTTCCTGCGTCTCATTCGCCGTGAATCCGAACACGCCCAGGCAGGAAGGCCGGCGCGCATCGTTGCCAAGATGAATGCGCTGCTCGAACCTTCGGTCGTAGAGGCGCTCTATCAGGCTTCGCAGGCGGGCGTGGAGATCGACCTGATTGTTCGCGGCCTGAGCATACTGCGGCCCGGAGTGAAGGGATTGTCGGAGCGCATCCGGGTGCGGTCGATCGTCGGGCGGTTCCTCGAGCACTCGCGCATTTTTTATTTTTCGAACGACGGCAACGACGAGTTCTATCTCGGCTCAGCCGACTGGATGCCGCGCAACCTATTTGAGCGCTGCGAGGTGGTCTTCCCGGTGCGCGATGCGGCGGCGGTGGCGCGCATCCGCGACGAGATTCTTCCCGCGTACCTTGCCGATACCGTGAAGGCACGGCTGCAGCAGCCCGACGGCAGCTATGTGCGCGCCGGCAAGGCTATGAAGGATGCGGCTGCATTCTCCAGCCAGGAATTCCTGATGCAGCTTGCCGAGGGCAAGGCCGATCTTGACGCGATTCCGCAGGAACGCAAGCCGCCCGCGCCGGTGCGGTCGCGCAAAGTGGCGGCTCGCGCCAGCGCGGCGGATTGAGGTACTGGCCTAAGCTGCATAGCCGGCGCTGCTGTTTGCAGCTGCCGCCCGGCGGCGTCTTCCGCTGAGCAGGTAGATGGCGGCGCGCAGCTCCAGCAACGGATCGGCGGAGGGCTCGATGCCGTCCACGCGGGGGATGGGATCGAAGATGATGTGCTGCTGCTGGGCCAGCGAATCCGGCATCACCTGAGTCAGCTCCACCGTTCCCAAGTCCACCTGCTCGCGGCTTTCCGGCCAGTGCACGGTAGCGTCGTCGACGGTGTCGGCGGCATCGGCCAGCTGCACAACGATCCGGAAGCGGATCGGCTGCTTCGCGACGCGTTCGCGGATCTCGTCGTAGTGGTAATTCTCCGGCAGCTTCGCGGCCTGCTCGGCGGTGAAGAAATCGTTGCCCAGCTCAGGCAGGATGCGGTAGCGTCCAAACCTGGTTTGCCCGGCAGCGTTGGTGAATGCGAATGCGGTGACGGCGAAGTACGTCTCTCGCGCAAGGCTGGTGGGAAACGGCTTGGGGGTCTGGACGAAAGCCAGCGCTGCGGGATGGGAGCCGAGAAACTGCTCTATGGGCTTGGGCGAAGGAACGTCGGGTCCGCTCGCAGCGAGGGCGCGGAGGAACTCCAGAAATCTGTAACCGTCGCGGACAGGAAATCCGTTGGTAGAGTGGCTCACAATGTCGGTGTGCACATGCTCGGCGAGATTGAAGCGAATGGCAAAGCCGCGTGGATTGGCATCGGGCGAATTGTCAGGGATTTGCGGAAATCCGGTGGAGTCAGAGAATCGCGCCGTGACCGGCGTTGACGCGCGCTGCACATGTGGCGCCCGGGTGAGGGACTGCGCCTGGGGCGCCGGCTGAAAGACGCCGGTGAGCATCAGGCCCTTGGCGTGGGCCGGACGAAATCCGGGATGCTCACCGAAGATTTGATCGAACTGTTGCAGGAGGTCGCGAGCGAGTTGGACGACGCGTTCATCCTTTGGTAATGGCATCGGAAATTTTCTCCTTTCCGGCGAAGGTCACTTCTCCAGCCCTGCGAAGATACAGTAGCAGAGATCACAGTGAATAAGTCCCGAGCGCGTGGCGTCTGCCGTCATCGGCTTCGATGAGCGCATTGGCGATAATGATCTCACTCAACAGGGTCAGGGCAGATACCGGTTCAGCAACAGTTGCCGGACACAATCTCAACTCCTGAGCAGGCCTGTTTCTGAGCCGCCGCACCCGCTCGAAGCTGCCATCGCCTCATCAAGAACGCCGGCGGCCTCACCCGCATCTTCGCCGAGATTCACCAGTTCCCGGTAAAACGCGACGGTGAGGCCGAGCACGTGCCGCTCGCTATAGTGCTCGCGCACCCACTCGCGCGCGGCCAGGCCCATCTGGCGACGGCGCTCGGGCGAGCGCAGCAACTTGAGGACAGCTTCGGTGATGGCTTCCGGGCAGCCGGGAGGGATCAGCAATCCTGTCACCTCCGGAACAACGGAGTCGCGCGAGCCGGTGGACAAGGTGGTCACTACAGGAATGCCCGTGGCCTGCGCCTCAAGCACGGCGTTGGGGAATCCCTCGCGCCAGGTGGGCAGGACCATGAGGTCCATGGCGCGGTAGAAAGGTGCAGCATCGGCGACGAAGCCCGTGCAATAAATGCGCGGATGGCTCTCAATGCGGGCGCGCAGGCCGGCGGTGAGCGCGTCTTCGGCCGCGTCAAACCAACCGACGAGAAGCAACCGCGCTTCGGGTTCGGCGCAGGCAATGGCTTCGAAGGATTCGATCAGCTCGGGCAGCCCCTTGTCGCGCGTGAGCCGGCCCACGAATCCGATGACTGGCGCGCCGGCCGGGATCGCAAGGCGCTCGCGCACGTCCGTGAGACCATCTGCGGGGCCATTTGCTGGGCGAGGAGAAAAGCGGACAATATCCACGCCGATGCTGCTGCCCGAGCCCAGCACGTGCAACTTGCCTTCAGGCGCAAGCCGCAGGGCAAGAGCCTCCGCGCGCAGACTGGCGCTGTTCGACAGCACAACGTGGGCGCAGCGGCAGGCGAGGCGTTCGAAAGCAAGAAGCATCCGCCGCTTCAGCCCTCTTGCGCCTTCGAGCTTGAGGCCGCGCAGCAGATATACTCGCCGTCGCACGCCGCACAGCGCAGCGGCTATGGTGCCCAGCAGGCCGGCCTTGGGGGTGCTGAATTCGACGATATCCGGGCGAAGCCTGCGCAAAAGCCGACAGAGACGCAGCAGCGAAACAAAATCCCGGAGCGGGGCAATGCCGCGCTTCATGGGGATCGGGACTGCGTCCACGTCTGCGGCGGCGGCAGCCTGGTCGAAAAGCTCGCCGGGGCTGCACACCAGAGTGACGCAAAAGCCGGCCTCGCGCAGCGCCCGCAGACGGGGCCCGAGGATGAGGCAGGTCTGCGGATGCGTCACGCCCACAACGATAGACGGAGCCGGGTGTGATGCCGGATCGGGCTGGCCCATTGCGGAATCGCGCATGCGGTTCGAGGGGGAATATCTCAGAT
>JASIJX010000129.1 GCA_030049955.1 Acidobacteriaceae bacterium | reverse complement strand
CCGGAGACGATCGAGCGGGTGCGGGATTTTCATCGCGAACAAAAAGCGGCGATGACGCTGCTGTCGGCGGTGCCGGAGAATCCTTTTGGTTACGGGCGGGTGATTCGCAAAGCGCCGGGGAGTCCCGAGGTGGAAGCGATTGTCGAGCAGAAGTCGCTTGCGCCGGGGCAGGAAAAGATTCGCGAGATCAACTCGGGGATGTATGCGTTTCGCACGGCGACGCTGCTCGCGCACCTGAACAAGCTCACGGCTGAAAACGCGCACAAAGAACTTTACCTGACGGATATGGCTGGCATTCTGCGCGCGGCTGGCGAGCGCGTGGTTGCAGTTGAAGTTGAGAATGCTGAGGAGATCCTGGGCGCGAACACGATCGCCGAGATGATGGCGCTGGATGCGCGGTTGAATGCGAAGAATGCTGAGCGGCTGATGGCTGCGGGTGTGACGATTTTCCGGCCGGAGACTTGCGTGATCGAGGCGGACGTCGAGATTGCGGCAGACACGGTGATCGAGCCGTTTGTGCAGTTGCGCGGCCGGACAAAGATCGGCGCGGATTCGACCATCCGGTCGTACACGGTGATCGAGAACTGCACGCTGGGCAACGATGTGCTGGTGCGGCAGTCGTGCGTGCTGGCCGAGAGCACGGTTGCCGATGGCGCGCGGATCGGGCCATTTGCGCACCTGCGTCCGGGAACGGAGATCGGGCCGGAAGTGCACGTGGGCAATTTTGTTGAGACCAAAAAGGCGCGGTTGGGCAAAGGCGCGAAGGCTAACCACTTGACCTATCTTGGCGACACAGAGATCGGCGAAGGAACCAACATCGGCGCGGGAACCATCACCTGCAATTACGACGGCGTGAACAAGCACATGACTCGCATTGGCAAGGGCGTGTTTGTGGGCAGTGACACGACGCTTGTTGCGCCGATCAGCGTGGAGGATGGCGCGTACATCGGCGCGGGGTCGTGCATCACGAAAAATGTGCCGGAGGGCGCGCTCGCGGTGGGCCGCGCACGGCAGGTGACGAAAGAAGGCTGGGCTGCGGCGCGGCGCGCTCAGCGGGAAAGGAAAAGTTAGCGCGGCGATTCATATACCGGTTCTGCGCGGCTTTTACACAGTGTTTTTGCACAACGCGGGGCGCGCACGATGGAGTGGTCCGTTTACGATGAAAACGGACCATGATGGAAAAGAAAAATCTCTCCCCTGCAATCCTTCTTTACATTGCAAGCAATCTGAACGTTCCGCTCCGCGGGCTAATCGCGGTCATCGAGCAGCTGGACGAAGGCGGCACGGTGCCGTTCATTGCGCGCTACCGCAAGGAAGCCACGGGAAATCTCGACGAGGTGCAGATTCGCGCTATCGAAGAGAAGCTGGCCTACTTCCGCGAGCTCGAGGAGCGGCGCGCGAGCATTCTTGCGTCGATCGCCGAACAGGGCAAGCTGACCGATGAGCTGAAGGCGCGCATCGAGGCCACGCTCGAGAAGAACGAGCTCGAAGATTTGTACCTGCCATACAAGCCCAAGCGGCGCACCAAGGCAACGATCGCGCGCGAAAAGGGACTGGAGCCTTTGGCAGCGTACCTTTGGGCGCAACAGGCAGGCGACGCGCCGCTGGAGACGTTGGCCACGAAGTTTGTAAATGCGGAGCTGGGCGTGGCTGCGGTTGATGAAGCACTCGAAGGCGCGCGGCACATCGTGGCCGAGTGGATCAGCGAAGACGCCGATTTGCGCAAGGCGCTGCGCGCGCTGGTCTTCGACGAAGGCGCAGTGGTGAGCCGCAAGACAGCGGATGCCGTCGATGAGCGCGAAAAGTTCAAGATGTACTACGAGTACAAAGAACCGGTGAAGACGATTCCATCGCACCGGATGCTGGCCATCCGCCGCGGCGAGACGGAGAATGTGCTTTACTTTCTGATCGACATCGAGCAGGAGCGGGCGTTCAGTGTGCTGCGGCGGCACGTGCTTCGCGCGGCCGGCGACTGGACGCCGCAGCTTGAGCTGGCGATAGACGACGCATGGAAGCGGTTGCTGAACTCGTCGATTCAGGCCGAGGTCCGGCTGGAACTGAAGCGGCGGTCGGACGCCGAAGCCATTCAGGTGTTCCGCGACAATCTCTACAACCTGCTGCTGGCGCCACCGGCCGGGCCGATCTCGGTGCTGGGCATCGATCCCGGATTGCGCACCGGCTGCAAGGTCGCGGTGGTGGACCAGACGGGCAAGCTGCTGGCGCATGACGTGCTGTATCTGCACACTTCGAAGCACGGCAATGCCGAGGCCGCGCCAAGGCTCGAAGCACTGCTGCGCAAATACAACGTGCGGGCGATCGCTATCGGCAACGGAACCGCTTCGCGCGAGACGGATGCATTTGTGTGCGAATTTTTGCGCGAGAAGGGCGTCGAGAAAGGTACGGGGGAGATTTTTTCCGTTACGGTGAGCGAGGCCGGCGCGAGCGTTTACTCGGCGTCGGAGGTGGCTCGACAGGAGTTTCCTGATCTGGACCTGACGGTGCGCGGCGCCATATCGATTGCGCGGCGGCTGCAGGATCCGCTTTCGGAGCTGGTCAAGGTGGATCCGAAATCGATCGGCGTGGGGCAGTATCAGCATGACGTCGATCAGCGCCAGCTTACCGAGTCGCTCGAGAAGGTGGTGGAGAGCTGCGTGAACCGCGTGGGCGTGGACCTAAATACTTCGTCGTGGACGCTGCTGCGGTATGTGGCTGGGATCACCGAGCGGACGGCGATAAACATCGTAAGCTACCGAAACGAGAACGGCAGCTTCCGCTCGCGCGTGCAGGTGCTCAAGGTGCCGGGGATCGGCCCGAAGACCTTCGAGCAGGCGGCAGGATTTCTGCGCATCCACAACGGCGACAATCCGCTCGATATGACGGCCGTGCATCCCGAGTCGTATCCGGTTGTTGAGCAAATCGCAGCCCTGCTCGGAACGACGGTTGTGGAGTTGATCCGGCGGCCGGAGCTGCTCGAGAAGGTGAACCGCAGCGGGGTTTCAGCGGGCGCCTACACGCTCGAGGACATCTTGGCCGAGCTGCGCAAGCCGGACCGCGACCCGCGAGACAAGTTCGTCGCGCCCCAGTTCCGGGAGGAAGTGCGGGAGATCGGGGATGTGCAGCCGGGGATGGTGCTCGAGGGCGTAGTAACGAACGTAACCAAGTTCGGAGCATTTGTGGATATTGGCGTGCATCAGGATGGGCTGGTGCACATCAGCGAGCTCTCGAATCGCTTTATCAAGGATGCTTCGGAGGCGGTGAAGACGGGTCAGATCGTGAAGGTGAA
>JASIJX010000128.1 GCA_030049955.1 Acidobacteriaceae bacterium | reverse complement strand
GTGAAGCGCGCAAGCAGCGGATCGAGAGAGCTCGGATCGACTCCCTGGCGGTTCATCCCCGTATCGATTTCGAGGTGCACCGGCAGGGAACCAGGCGCCAGCCCTGCAGCCTGCGCGGCGGCTTCGAGCTCGTGCAACTGCCACGGCTCCCACGCTACGGCCGTGAGCTGATGCTGAATGGCAGCCATCCCCTGGCCGGGGAACACTCCACCCATGATGAGAATGCGCGGATGCGACAGCACCTGGCAAGCTGCGCGTGCAGCCACTCCCTCTTCTACCGTGGTTACACCCAGCCAGTCTGCGCCAGCCCGGACTGCGGCCGGCGCGCAAATCGCAAGCGAGTGGCCGTATGCATCGGCCTTGACGACGGCCAGCAATTCAGCGTACGGCGCAGCCAGCGCGGCAAGACAGCGGAAATTCTCTTCGAGCGAGCGTGTGCGAATCTCCGCCCAGCAGGGACGCATTGGGACCATGGCTTGCAAACAACAGTGTATTGCACGCTTCGCGTGCAGCGATGTGCGTGGATATCTTGACCCGCACAGCTATGCGCCTGCAACCAGAGATCTCATGCGCAAATGCGATTCTCGCGAGAAGCGATGCTGCATGGCCCTTGTAAAAGGATAAGCAAGGCGCGCCAGAGGATGACGCGGGCGCGAAACTGCTTCGATGAGATAACTAACGGCACCGCTCTGCTCGTCGAATGCGAGCAGGAATCGCTCTTGGCCCTCTTCAACGTGGGCGGGGGTAGTGGCGTAAACAAAGCCAAAGTTCGCTTCATCGTCGCGAGCTTCGATGATCCTGCTGAGATTCAACGACCACAGGCCTGCTGTGTGCGCCAGCACAGCGACGATTTCTCCTACCCGAACCGCAGCATTCGGATTTGCAACTGAAACCCAGTCCAGGTTGAACTGCTGCCATTGCTGTATTGCTGCCCTGGCGCGACAGAAGGCGCTACTCCCGTTCCCGAGCTCGGACCGGGAAAAGTCATGGGCGAATCCAGCGGGAATCGGCTTTGCGAGACCGGAGAGGGTGAGAACGGCCGCGCTCGAATGCGGCAGTTGGCGTGCAGCCGCAATCCTGCTTGCAATTTCCGCATCCCCAGGAAGATGGAATTGAAACACAGAGGCAGTATTGCAGAATCACCTTTCATGCAACGAGTCGTCGCTCGCTGGATCGAAGCTACGATGAACGAGCGCAAAGGCCACCACCGTCTCACCCGGGCCATTGGCATGGCCGGTGACTTCTTCGACCAACTTATCCTCGAGTTCATGCGGAACGTGCATCTCGCAGGCAGCAACCTGCTCCGGCGATGCGCCGATGAAACACAGCTCGCAGTGGCCCAGACCTTCTTCGCCGGTTTCACCAACAGCGCGTACCGGCGGCCCGAAGACGCGGCAGGTCATCGGACGCCAGGCATACACATCGCACCGTCCGGTCGCGGGATCGAGGGCGGGGCAGGCAGCGTCGGCAGAGAAGTCTTCGAATCCTCCTTCGCTTTCGTCCTCCACAGCAAGCAGCCCGGTCTCCAGGTCGACAGAGAATCTCTTGCCGTGCTCTGCAATCCACGCGCGGGCACGGCGTTCCACAGCGTCGGCAATCAGCGGATCAGACGCGCGAAGCTCTGCAAGCCCTGAGCGGAGCCGTAGCGCATCAAGCATATTGATGGGGAATGCGCCATGGCAGCACTGAGTGCAGCCGACGCGGCACGCCAGCATTGGCCCCGCGCGCTGCGCAGCGTCAAGCAGGTGGGCGTCGACAATCTGCACCAGGGCGGAATCCGCCGGAGGAAGACGCATGCGTGCAGCATACAGCAAGAATGCGGAAATTCTCTTCGAGCGAGCGAGTGCGAATCTCTGCCCAACAAGGGCGCGCCGGGACCATGATTTGGCCGTTGCTTTTGCCGTTTACCAGCCGTATTCTTCCCGCGGAGGAACTCGTGGCCCATTTCAAGACTACCGTGATGCCAACCCTCCGGTACTGCAACGCGCCCGCCACCATAGAGTGGCTGCAAAATGTCTTCGGTTTTGAACGGCACGCCGTGTACGAAGGGCCGAACGGAACCATCGCGCACGCGGAGCTGAGCCTGAACGGCGGCATGATCATGTTGGGTTCGGCAAAAGATGATGAGTTAGGACGCCTGTTCCGGTCGCCCGACGAACTGAGCGGCGTGGAAACGCGCAGCGCCTATATTGTGGTCGCAGATGCGGACGCCGCCTACAGCCGGGCTGTCGAACGCGGAGCGACGGTAGTGCGGCCCATCCAGCAGACGCCGTACGGCAGCCACGAGTTCATGGTGAGAGATCCGGAGGGCCATTCCTGGAGCGCAGGGACATACGATCCGTGGGCGGCGCATGGATGAAGCAATCGGCTCACCCCGGCCGTGACGCGAGGCCCGGTAGAATCGACCTAGTGTCCGGATCGCCTTCAACTCAGCCCTTCCGAAGCTCGCGCTCGTGGTGGTCGCGCGGCCTGGGCATCCTGCACCCCGCGCACGCCCACAGCGTGTTTTCCGCCACCGTCGTCCTGATGGTCTCAACCTTCCTGTCGCGGATCATCGGCCTGGTGCGGATGAAGTACATCGTCTGGCTATTCGGCAACGGCATGCAGGCCGATGCGCTAACCGCGGCATTCATTCTGCCCGACAAAATCTCCTATTTCCTGGTCGGCGGCGCAGCTTCCATCAGTTTTGTCACCATCCTCACCCGTTACCGGGAAACCGGTCGCGAGGCCGAGGGCGCGCGTGCGCTCTCGGTCATCCTCAGCACCATGTACGTGGTGCTGGGCACCGCCATCGTCATCGCCGAAATCATCGCTCCGTGGTATGTGCGCTGGTGGTTCCACGGCTTCGATCCCGAAAAGGCGGCGCTGTGCACCATGCTCACGCGCATCCTGCTCCCCGGGCAGTTGTGCTTCTTTGCCGGGGGCGTGTTCGGCGCGGTGCTGCTGGTGCGCAAGCAGTTCAGCGTGCAGGCGGTGGCGCCGCTCATTTATGGCTCGGGCGCCATCGTCGGCGGCCTGCTGCTGGTCAAGCGCATTGGCGTCTCGTCTCTCGCCATCGGCACGGTGGCAGGCGCATTTTTCGGGCCGTTCTTTCTGAATTGGCTCTTCGCGCACCGCGCCGGCACTCGTTACCGCTTCGTTCTCGATTGGCGCAACGAAGGCCTGCGCGAATGGGTGCGCCTCTCGCTGCCGCTGATGGCTGGCGTTTCGCTGGTGACGGCCGACAACTGGATCATCGCGTACTTCGCCTCCGCCACCAGCGGCGCGGTCGCGCTGATGACCTATGCCAAGCAGGTCTTTACCGCGCCCATGGCCATGCTGGCGCAGGCAACCGGCGCAGCATCCATGCCCTTTTTCGCCAGCCTGTGGACGCAGGACCGCCGCTACGAATTTGCAACCGAGGTGGCCGATTCGGTCTCCCGCGTCGCCGCGCTCGGCGTGCTGCTAGCCTCAGCCATGATCGTGTTGGGCAAGCCGGCCATTACCCTGGTCTTTGCCGGCGGCGAATTTTCCTTCGCCAGCGCTAATGAATGCGCGCTCTATTTCGCCGTTTTCTCGCTTTCGATATTCCTGTGGTCGGCGCAGGCAATTTATGCGCGCGCGTTTTACGCCGCGGGCAACACGCGCCTGCCCATGATCGCCAGCACCATCATCACCGTGATTTCGCTGCCCATCTACGCGGCGCTTTATCACACATTCGGCGTCGTGGGCCTTGCTGTGGCGTCGAATATCGGCATTGCAATGCAGACTTCGACCATCGCTGTGCTGCTGCACCAGCGGCGCATGGTGTCGCTGGCCAGCCTGGATTATGCGGAGCTCGGCCGCTGCCTGGCAGCGGCGCTGGCCGGAGGGGTTGCGGCATGGCTCGCGGTGCGCGGCGTGGGCGCATTGCTGGCGCTCGAGTCCCCGCACTCTGTCCGCTGGGGCTATCTGGCCGAACTCGTTGCAGGCTCCGCCATCTGGCTGCCGCTCAGCATGTACGTCCTCGAAAAAACCGGCTCGGCACTGCCGCGCGTTGCGCTGAAGCGGTTGCGACTTTCGTAACCCAAGAAACTAGAAACTACCAGGGAATTCCTAGGTTCGTTCCGAACCAAAGTTGGGTTAGACTTCCTCCACATTTCCACATAGCCGGAGCTTCCGTGCCGAATACTGGCTCACTAACACGTGTAGTAGTTGCCGACGATGAAAGAACCATCGCCGACAGCCTGGCCATGATTCTGAACATGCAGGGCTTTTACGCGGTTCCGGTCTACAGCGGTGAAACGGCAGTGGAACTGGCCCGAACGCTGAAGCCGGATATCCTGATCAGCGACATATTTATGGGTGAATTGAGCGGCGTGGATGCGGCGCTTGAGATCGTGGAAATGCTGCCCGACTGCCGGGTGCTATTCATCACGGCGCAAACGTCGCTGCTGGATGCGGCAGTGTTCCGGATTGAGGGCCGGGAGTTCGAGGTTCTCGAAAAGCCGTTCCGGCCGGAGGAACTCCTGCGGCAGCTTGAGATCGCCCCGCGGACGGCCTGAAGGCCAGAGAGCGAGGACTAGACCAGGGATGGAGCGCCCCCGCGCATGCAGAGGCGCCCAGCGAGAACTCCAACAGAGGAGGGTATATTACTGAGCGGCTTTGACCGGCTCAGGCGCGCTTGCCGTCACACCTGTAGACTTGCCGCTTTCAGGCTTCTTGATGTCGATTCCGCCCTTGAAGAACGCACCGTCCTCAATGCTGATGCGAGCCGCGGCGACATCGCCATTCAATGCGCCCTCTGCGCGAATATCCACGCGATCGGTCGCCGAGACATTGCCACGCACCTTGCCGAGAATGACCACCTCGCGGGCGGTGATGTTCGCCGCGACCTGGCCATTGCGGCCAACCGTCACGCGGTTGCCGGGAAGGTTGACGTTGCCCTCGACTTTGCCGTCGACGAGCAACGACTCGGAACCGGAGATTTCACCCTTGATGAACAATCCCTTCCCGATGGTGGCCTGTTCGTTGCTGGCCGGGGTGGCCTGAGCACGAGCCGGCTCAGCAGCGGGCATCGGAGTGGCCGGCCGTAACGGCTCCGGGGTGGGGTTGGGGCTTACTGATCCAGTCTGGCTTGGTTTCCACATAGCGCTCAAGGTAATTCCTTTTCTGTCCCAGGGGACGAGGGGGATGGCCAAGGCAACGGCCCATGGCTGAACCCAAACAAAAAAACATAAACTCCGCGGGCCATCCCGCGCCACGGCGGTCTTATATTGCCGGTGGCTACGGGTAAGATGCCGTTCCCGGCCCGCCGGAAAATGGCTTCCCCGCTATTCTAAACGGAGTTCGCAAATCCGATGAAACAGTCTTCCACGGGGTGGCAAGCTGTTTTCAGTGTATCTTTCCCCGCATGGTCCGAACAGATTTTTTGATCCGATTTGGGTACGGGAAATGGTTTCGGAACCGCCACTGCCGCGCCGGCGCCATTGCCCGCCGCACCGCGCGAGCGCAGGGGCCGAGTTCATGCTCGGCGTTTTACACTGGAACTGCATGATCCCCACGCTCACCTGGACCCCTGAAGGCGTACGTTTCCTCGATCAGACCAAGCTGCCGCTCGAGGAGACCTATGTCCTCGCCGGCACCTACGAGGACGTGGCCGAGATCATCGTCACCATGGTCGTTCGCGGGGCGCCGGCGATCGGGGTCTCGGCGGCCTATGGCGTAGCCTTGGGAGCGTTAAAGGCCAAAGCTCAAACGACCGAAGAATTTGCTGCGGAGTTTGAAAAGATCTGCGCGCGGCTGGCCGGAACGCGGCCGACGGCGGTGAACCTGTTCTGGGCCATTGACCGGATGAAGCGGCTGTTCACGAAGCTGCTTGCTGCCGACACGCCCCTCGACCAAATCCAGGAAAAAATACTGGCCGAGGCGCACGCCATGTACGAGGAAGACATCGCTGCGTGCAAGGCGATGGGCGCCTGCGGCGGCGAACTGCTTCCCCAGGAAGGCGGCGTGCTGACCCACTGCAACGCCGGAGCTCTGGCCACCTGCGGCTACGGAACCGCGCTCGGCGTTATTCGCGCGGCCGTCGAGCAGGGCAAGCAGATTCACGTTTACGCCGACGAGACGCGGCCGTTTCTGCAGGGCGCGCGGCTCACCGCGTGGGAACTGATGGCCGACGGCATTCCCACCACCGTGATCTGCGATAACATGGCGGCCAGCCTGATGCGCGCCGGCAAAATCAAGGCCGTCGTGGTGGGCGCGGACCGCATTGCCGCCAACGGCGACGTGGCCAACAAGATTGGGACGTACAATGTCGCCATTCTTGCGCGCGAGCACGGGATTCCGTTCTACGTCGCGGCGCCGTGGTCAACGATTGACTTGGCGACGGCCACAGGCGAGGCTATTCCGATCGAAGAGCGGCCGCAGCGTGAGGTGACGCACCATGCCGGCACGCAATTGACCCCGCACGGGGTAGGCATCTGCAACCCGGCTTTCGACGTTACGCCGGCAAAGTATGTGACAGCGATCGTGACCGAGCGCGGCGTGCTTCGCGCGCCGTACAATCAGTCGCTGGCGGCGATGGCCGCAGGCGAGGCAAGCACGGTCATGCTTCCTTCTGCCTGACCGATAACCGGTTAAGATCCTGCTTTGTGAAATCAAAAGCCTCGCCCCGCGTTAAAGTAATCAGTATCCTGCCGCATTGCTCGGGCGCGCATCCCTATTTTGGCAGAGGCACCGTGGTTCCTCATTCGTCCATCCTTCGCATCCGTTCGAAATCCCTGGTGCGCGGGATTCTGCTCTCCGTCGGCGCGTTTCTGCTGGCGCTGCGGCTGGCAGGATTCCCCTCCATCCAGAACCTGCACGGCTCGCCATGGGAATTTGCCGCGCTTGCCACGGCCGCATGGGGCATGGCGGAAACCGCCCGCTGCCTGCAGCGGCGCTGGAGCCTCTACCACGCCGGCGTGCTGATCCTTCTTTGGGCCGACATGATGATTCTTGCTGCCATCGTGGCCATGTTGACGTTATCCTGAGCAGCACAGCGTATTCGCCGGCCGTTCCTCCCAGGAAACTTTCGACCGTCCAGCGGCCTGCGAATCCAACCCCCTAGGAGGCAGCGATGCTGAAAGGATTTCGCGACTTCGTTCTGCGCGGCAACGTGGTCGACCTTGCCGTAGCCGTGATTATCGGCGCTGCATTCAACGCAATCGTCAACGCGATGGTAGGGGGCGTGCTCAATCCGCTGATCGCGGCCACCATCGGCAAACCCGACTTCAGTAACGTGGTCCTCATCGTTCACGGCGGCCAAATCAAGATAGGGACTGTCTTCAATGCCGCCGTATCGTTCTTCATCGTGGCCGTGGTCATCTATTTCTGCATAGTGCTGCCCATGCATTACTTCATGGATCGGTTCAAAAAGAACGAACCGGCGCCGCCGCAGCCGCCAGCAACAAAGCAATGCACCGAATGCCTGAGCGAGATACCGCTGCAGGCCAAACGCTGCGCCCATTGCGCGCAGCCTCAACCGGTGACGGA
>JASIJX010000127.1 GCA_030049955.1 Acidobacteriaceae bacterium | reverse complement strand
TCGGGGTTCTGCACGCCGAACAGCACATCGGCTACAGCCGCGCCGCCTTCTTCGCCCGGGTACCACAGATGCAGCAAAGCGGGAACGCGATCGATCCAGGGATTCATGTCGACGTTGCCGCCGCCCGTGAGCGCCAGAATGGTATGCGGGTTGAGCGGAGCGATATTGCGGATGAGCTCATTCTGCAGCGGCGGAAGACTGAAGGTGCGATCGGCTCCTTCGTGCTCGCTGCTCTTGTCGAATCCGGCTGCGATCAGGACGGCATTGGCAGAGCGGGCGATGCGGCGAGCACGCGACGAAACGATGTCATCGGCATCGATGATGCCGAGGCCGGGGAAGACTTCGGCGTCGTTGGGAAGGTAGTCGAAGCGAATCTGCACAGTTTGGCCGCGGGTGAGCGTGCGCGGCAACGGGATGTACCAGGTGCCCGCGTCAACCGGCGCCGGATCCCTGAGGGGTTGGCCGTCAATGTAGAACGCGTGGCGATCGGCAGGGCGGCCGTCATGCACGAGCGCGTAGTAAGTTCCGTCGGCGGGTGCCGTGAACTGGCCGGTCCAGCGAATGGAGCCGGAGCGTGTGGTCACGATGCGATCTTCCGCCAGCGTGGAGCGCGTGCTTTGCTGCGAGTGCCCGGTGAAATTGCGTGACGTGAAGACCTGCTGTGTGAGTCCATGATCGAAATGCGTTGCGTTGAAGACCTCGTCGCGGTCGGGCAGGCCCGAGTCATAGAGGACCGTGTGGGCGCAGTTGGGCTCATCCTTTTCGGCATGAATAAAGTCGGCCACGCCTTCGAGGATGCTTACAGACTTATGCGTAGTGACGATAGCGCTACCGCCGCCGCCCATAACTGCGGGAGAAGCATTTGGACCGATGATTGCGAGGGTGCAGGTGCGTGCCGGATCGAGCGGGAGAATGTTACGGTCATTCTTGAGTAGAACAATGCTTTCGCGGGCCACCTCGAGGGCAACCTGGTCGTCGGCTTCGGAAAAGAGCGAGACCGAATCGTCAGGCGTACGGCCATTCATGTTAAAGCGGAGAATAAGGCGGAGAATGCGGCGGACATGGTCGTCAATGGTGGCCGTAGATACGCGCCCATCTGCGATTGCCGGCTGGAGCACTTGCGGCGAAAGATAGTGCAGAAATGGCATCTCGAGGTCGAGGCCATTGTTGACCGCCGCCACGCCGTCGTAGACCGAGACCCAGTCGGACATAATGACGCCGTTGAAGCCCCATTCCTGTTTGGCCACAGTGTTGTTGAGCCATCCGTTTTGCGTCGAGTGGGTCCCGTTCACAAGGTTGTACGAATCCATGATGGCGCCTACGTTGGCTTCCTTGACGGCGGCTTCAAACGCAGGCAAATCGATCTCGCGCATGGTGCGCTCGTCCGCATCGGACGACGAGTTATGGCGGTTGAATTCCTGGTCGTTGAGCGCAAAGTGCTTGGCCGTGGCGCTGACGCCCTGCGATTGCACGCCTTCGATGTAACCGACCGCGATGCGCGACGCCAACCACGGGTCTTCGCCCATGTACTCAAAGTTGCGCCCCGCCATGGGCGCGCGGGCAATGTCGACACCGGGACCGAGCAGGACGTCCACGCCACGGGCCCGTGCGTCACGGCCCAGCGCCGCGCCCATCTCCTGCGCCAATGCAGGATCCCATGATGCAGCCAGCGCAATAGGCGCGGGATAGGCGATGGCTGGAATCCCGGAGCGCAGGCCGGCTGGACCATCTGAGAGACGAATTGACTGCAAGCCAATAGACGGCTCAGGGTGCGTGTACCAGGTACTGACGCCACCCAGCAGGTCGATCTTCTGCTCGAGCGTCAGTTTCGACATCATGGCGTCGATGCGATGCTCGATGGCGGGGTCGAGCGGATGTTGCGCCTGGCAAACGCCGGCACCAACGAAAAAGGAGAGCACCGCGGCAACACTGCCGCGGGCGACAATCCTGGGAAGTGAGTGTGATATCAGGCGAACGCGCGTTCGCGTACATATCCGGGATCGAATACCCATCTTTTCTTTTCGAGGCCTCGGTCAGAAGTTGCTTTGAAAAGACTTTATCGATTAAGGTAACGTAGAAAATCGATGACTGCAAACGAGTGTGGCTGTTACCGCGCGTTCGGTGATCTGACATTTTTTAAAGAGGTACCCCCATGAAGCCCCGCGGTGCAGATTAAACCTGGAAGCGCTTTCTCTACACAGTCCTACTCCGGCTATGCCGGGCTTCCTCCTCTTGCAGGCCTGGAGACGATGCAGGAGGCCTGCACCAGGGGGTTGACCGTATCTGAATCCGTCAACAGGTTGAAGCGCGTGCATTGGGCGCTCAAACGCCTGCATCGTACCTTCGTTTCCCGCATCACCGGTATGCATGTTTATGAGCTGAAGATGGCATTCAGCCTGCACGCGCATTACTGCGTAGAGCACGTAGACGAGCTTGCAGAGCGCGTCAAGGAAATGCGGCAGCCTCCTCACGGGCTCGATGTTTCGCCGCACGCCTTGTCGACGTGTTCTTCGATGAAATCCTGTGCGCTCCCAGCACTGAAGCTCTCCTGCTTGGCCTCTATGAGCAAGCCGTGCCGGCGCTGGTTCGCGCGCTTGAGCGCATGATGGCAGACACCAACAGGCTCTTCGACCATCCAAGCTGGCGCATCTATCGCCTGACTCTCGTCGAGGTCCGGGATATCGAGCAATACGGGACCGAAGCCATAGGCTGCATGGTCAGCGCCGGAAAGCGGGCGGAGTTGCAGCCATGGCTCAACAATCTCGGCCGCATGTGGCCGCGGCAGGCGGCCTAGATGGCGCGCTCGAACCAAGCGGAGAAAACGTCAGCCGTCACTTTTCTTCCAATCCTTACGTCTACGAGCCTGTTCCGGCGAGCGATGAGCGCTTCCAAGATCCCTACAATATGGGTGTAAACGCCGAAGCCATGCTGTTTAACCCTGAAATTCCGCCGCTGCCAAAAACCATCATGCTGTACTTCAAGCGGATGCGCGAAATCGATGTGCCGGAGATGATGGCCAGCATCCTGGCGCAGAACGCCGATCGCCCATGGCAATACGAGCGCAACATAACGCGGCAGTTATGGGACGAGGCGCGCCACGCCATGATGGGAGAAATCGGCTTTGTCCATCTGGAAATCGATTGGACGACCATCCCCTTCAACTTCACCTGGTCGCTCGGGTTGAACACCAAGCTTTCCGCCCGGGAACGCCACGCGGTGCTCTACACCATCGAGCAAGGTCTAATGCCGGACAGGTGACTTCGACAAAATCGGAAATACGTCTAGCGAATATCGACCTCGGCGCCATAGCCGTCGTCAGGAATGTCAAAGCTGGCACGGTTTTCTTCTCGATTGACCCTAACTGAAGTTCGTTTCGAGTCGATCGAGACAATTACGCCATCTCTCGGGGTCCATCCGTAGACTTCCGTATGGATTACCTTCCACCACGCGGAGTACGAGCCTTCGTGCCGGCTGAGCTTAAGGTGCAGGCCTTCCTTCGTAAGCTGGCAGCTAAACTTCATCCTGAGATAAGCTCCATGTTCATAGGCAAAGCTCTTGCCATCGTCCTGGTAGAGGGTACCTGTGCACGAATCTCCGACATAAACGCGCAGAGTGAGCGGACCTCGAGGTGTTTCGTTTGTGCTTTCGACAAGGGGCGCCATCGGAACGATCGATCCGGCTCGAACGAATACGGGTAGACGATCGAGCTGCGGGATCACCTGAACAGCATACGGTTGTTTCGGGTCACTTGTTTGATTCGGATCGAGAGCAACCGTGATCGGTTGTGGCAGAACATGAGAATCAACGCGCTTCCCGGTCCAGAAATCGTACCAACTGGATGTTGGAAGCTCGACCTGGTAGTTGTCGATCTCGTCGGGATAAGGCTGGGGTGCTATCAGAAGATCGGGCCCAAGCAGGAACTCAGCTCCGGCTCCCGAATCGACGTCCATCGGATGACGATCCGCTGCGGCATCTGGAAATTCCAGAAAAAGCGGCCGAACGAGTGGCAGACCGGTGCGCGATGCTTCTTCGGC